>CAJXNF010000137.1 GCA_913056375.1 uncultured Pseudomonadota bacterium
TTTCTCCTGGTGAAGCACTCGGTTTAATGGGAGATAATGGAGCTGGCAAATCAACATTGATGAAAATCATAGCTGGTAATTTCATGCCCACCTCCGGCGAGATATTAATTGAGGGGAAGAAAGTTTCTTTCAAACGCCCAGTTGATGCTAGAAATAGTGGTATTGAAATCGTTTACCAGGATCTTGCTCTTTGTGATAATTTGACAGCTGCTGCAAATGTCTTTTTAGGAAGAGAATTAGAATCTGGATTCGGTATATTTTCAAAACTAAATCACAAAGATATGTTCCAACGTGCATCTGAATTATTTAACGAGTTGAAATCTGAAACTAGGCCGCATGACTTAGTTGCCAATATGTCTGGTGGTCAAAGACAAGCTGTTGCAATTGCTAGAACTAGACTTTCTGACCCCAAAATTGTTCTCATGGATGAGCCAACTGCGGCAATATCTGTAAGGCAAGTTGCTGAAGTTCTTTCTCGTATCAAACAACTTAAAGACACTGGACATGCTGTAATCTTAGTAAGTCATCGTATGCCTGATGTTTTCGGAGTCTGTGATCGTGTTGCAGTCCTCCGAAGAGGAAGAAAAGTTTCAGACAAATTAATTAATGAGACTAGTCCAGAAGAAGTAACTGGGTTGATCACTGGTGCATTAGAAGCTGCATAAACTTAAACAAATTCTCGTTCAAAATGTGCCTTTGAAATATTCATTGCAGCCAAATAACTACGCTGGATGAGGAGGACTGTCATAGCAACCCAAAACAGACTGATCGAAATCTACAACAGATCCAGTCATCATTCCTGAATCGGCGGAAGCCAAGAAGAGTACTGCACGTGCTACCTCATCCGTTTTGAGCAACCGCCCAAAGGGTTGATCAGCTTCTGCCTTAGCCAACCAATCTGCCTCAGCAAGATGATATTCTTTTTGAATTCTGTCTTCTCCAGGAGTGTCCATCCAACCAATATTCAGTGCGTTTACTCGAATCTTATTTTTCATCAGGCTGAATGCAGAGTTTTTGGTGACGATGGAAAGAGCGCCTTTTGCAGCACAATAAGCTGCGATGAACGGTTGACCTCCATGTGCTGACATACTCTGAATATTGACAATTGCTCCCTCAATCTTTTCACGGATCATGATCTTGGCGGCTTCTTGAATTAGAAAGAAGGGAGCCCTCGTGTTGATTGCAAACATGCGATCAAATAGCTCTTCGGAGGTATCTAGAATGGTTCCCCGATCTGTGATTGCCGCACTATTCACCAGAATATCAACTTTGCCAAAAGCTTGATCTGCTTTTCGAATCACTTTTCTACAATCTTCCACGCTTGATAAATCTGCTTGCACAAATTCTGTTGGTGTTCCCTGCTCTTTCAGAGTTTCCGCGGCCTTCTCACCATTTTGTGCATTCCTTCCGCAAATCACCAAACCAGCGGCTTTTTGCTCAGCAAAGAGTTGGGCTATTGCCAATCCGAGACCTTGAGTCGAACCAGTAACAACAGCGACTTTTCCAGTAAGATTGTTTTCTGTCATGTTGTTTTATGAAGAGGAGAATCTGTGCGAGATCAAGCGATCTCGCACAGAAAATAAATGTATGAATCAATGACTATCGACTAGCCATCAACCCCCACCGGAGAGACAACTCCAAGCAGACTCGAATGGACACACGTCGAGTCCTGTATAGATTGGATCTTCAACGGCTTTTCCTTCGGCAAGATCTTTCAGAACATACATTGCCTTGTAACCCATCATGTATGGCTGCTGGCCAACGAGTCCGTGGCTCAAACCATCTTTGAGGATTTCCATCTGCATAGGCAAGGTATCAGCAACGACAACCGCAGTCTTTTTGGTGCGAATGCGTTGCTCATGTTTTGCGGCTGTGTTCCGGAATGCGGTTGGAACAAAATGAGGGAAGCCACCGGTTGGAACAAACGCAGTCAGGTCTGGATACTTGATGAAGATATCCGCCATTTGCTGCACTGAAAGAGGGAAGTCATCATTGGTGTAGAGTGGGCAACCGTCGACTTCATTCCAGCCATTTTGGCCAGTCAATCGTTCACCTGGAGGTGAGGAACTGGCTGTGCCTGACAATGTATCGCGAATACCTTGCATCCGCTCATTGTGGTTCGCTGCAGAAGCTCCACCAGACTGAATACAGATCGATCCACCTTCTGGCTTCAGATTACGAGTTAGACGCGCCAAGTTGACACCAATATCGTAATTCTTGGTACCTACATAAGCCGCACGCATGCCTTTGTCTTCAGCAAGAACATCCGAATCCCATGTAATGACAGGAATTCCAGCATCTTTTGCTCGTTTTAGAACACGGGCCATCGCTGGGGCATTTGATGGTGCTACTGCAATTCCATCTACTTTACGAGCAATCAAATCCTGAACGATCTGAATCTGCTCTTGTTCTGTATGCTCACCAGGACCAATGTACAAACATTCGATGCCTGCAAGTTCCCCTTCAGCCTTCTTACAACCATCCCGAGCAAGATCGAAGAAGGGATTGTTCATTGCCTTTGGAACGAGTGCAAAGGTCTTCTTTGCGTGTCCACCAGCAAAGGCCAAAGTTGCTACACTGGAGAGCAACAGAGCGCTCAATAAAAACTTTTTCATAGAAAAATCTCCCAATATGAAAAAAGCAAAAAGTTAATCTGACTCTATTAGGTAATTGTTATTCCATAGGCAAACTCCTTAAAAAATGATCAGCCTGATCGGCGACTGCGGATTTTCTCCAACGCCACCGCAAAAATGATGAACAGGCCAACAAAAGTCCCCTGCCAATAGGGATCCACACCTGCCATCAATAGTCCGTTACGAATCAACTCCACCAAGATGGAACCAATCAAGGCGCCATAAGCGGTCCCGACACCTCCCATCAAATCAGCCCCTCCAATCACAGCAGAAGCAATCACCCGCAACTCATAGGTCATTCCTAGAGCGTTTGTCACTGATCCCATCCAGCCAACAATCATGACCGCAGAGATTCCTGCTGTTAGACTGCAGAACAGATAGGCTGAGAGCTTGACCGCTTTTACAGGAACGCCTGTCATCGTGGCTGCACTTTCATTACTGCCAATCGCATAGAGATGTCGTCCCCAAGCTGTAAAATTCAGCATAAACCCAAGAAAAATCGTAAGAACCAGCATCACCACAAGCGAATTGGCAACTCCTAGATGGGTACCTCCACCGATACTCAAAAAAAGATCTTCGTCTGGACCAAACTCGTAAAACATTTTGTTATTCGAAACTACCAACGCCAGACTTCGACAAATGCTTAGCATTCCGAGAGTCACAACGAAGGGTGACAAGCCGATATAGCTGATCAAAATTCCATTCACTAAGCCACAGGCCAAAGCTGTCAGAATCCCAGCTGCAATTCCTGCTTCAACACCATAGCCACTGGAGAGAGTCAGACCTGTCGCAATTCCTGCCAATCCCATAACGGAACCCACCGAAAGATCAATTCCTGCGGTAATGATCACAGCAGTCATGCCGATCGCAATGATCCCAATGAAGGAGAAATTTAGGGCGATGTTGCTAAAATTTTCAGGAGTAAAAAAGACCTGTTCTCCATTGGTTGTTCCGGTCAAAGATAGAACAAAACAGAGAACAATCGCAGCAATGGTGACCCAGAATGGCTGCGACCTGATAATTTCCTGACCAAAGGAATGAGTTTGGCTATCTATTGCCTTTGAAAGACTGGTGTCGTTCATCCGTTCCTCTTTTCGTTTAGGCGCGCTCAACAGCACCAGTGATTAGTCCTGTAACTTCGTCCTGAGAAGTTTGGGAGATGTGTTTGTCGGCGACTTTCTCACCACGACGTAAGACGACCACGCGATCACAAACAGCGAAAATGTCTGGCATTCTGTGGCTGATCAGCAAGACCCCAACACCTTCTGACTGAAGTCTCTTGATCAAACCAAGCACTTCACTGACTTGCCGGACCGAAATTGCAGCTGTGGGTTCATCCATCAGTACAAGTTGTGGAGAAGAAAGCTGCGTGCGTGCAATCGCAACGGCTTGGCGCTGACCCCCAGACATTTGCTTGACCTTATCCCTGGGCCTTGTCTCAGATTTGAGCATCGCAAAGATTTCACCGGCTCTGGCAAACATGTGCTTGTTGTCCAGAATCTTCAATGGGCCAATATTGCGTTTTTTTTCTCTGCCTAGGAAAACATTGTGTGCGGCTGTCAGATGATCACACAATGCCAGATCCTGATAAACAACCTCGATTCCGTGAGTCCTCGCATCGACGGGCCGATTAAACTGTTGAGGGTGCCCTTCAAAGTACATCTCACCGCTGGTAGGTTGATAGTTACCGGACAAGATCTTGATCAATGTAGATTTACCAGCACCGTTATCTCCCATCAGTCCGACCACCTCACCTGCAAACAGTTGCATGTTAATCCCCTTGAGAGCTTCAATGGCCCCGAAGGATTTGCTGATATTTCGCAGGTCTAAAAAAACTGGCTTCGATTGGTTTTCCTGCGAGGAACTGCTCATGATGCGCCCTCCAGTGGATTTTCATAGTTCACTGTAACTACCTTTCCTGTTTCCACAGAGCGGTAAGCTGCATTCGCCAGAATCAACGCACGGCGACCATCCTCAAAAGAAACTTTGGACTCAGAGCCTGCTTCCAGAGTATCCATAAAGCTCTCTAGCTGTTTCAGGTAGGCCTGCCGATAACGCTCAATGAAGAAGAATTCACAGGCATCACGCCAATGAGACCCCTTAGCATTGAAACGCTCAACGCTGGTAGGTTGCCGGTTTTCAGAGCGTAACATCCCTTGGCTACCATGTGCTTCCAGACGTTGATCATAACCATAGGTTGCATGGCGAGAATTGTTGATATGACAGAGCTTCCCGGAAGCAGTTTTCATCAGGATCATCGCGGAATCAATCTCACCAATCTCTTTAGCAACTGTATCGAAGAGATTACTGGTAAATGCGGTAACCTGCGTGACCTCTTCACCCAAGGCGAAGCGTGCCAGGTCAAAATCATGGATTGTCATGTCTCTCAGCATTCCACCCGCAGCCAGGTAGTAGGCTTTAGGCGGAGGTTCTGGATCTCGACTGCTAATGATCACTTGCTCTAAGTCTCCGATCTCCCCGTTTCGAACTGCACTGACCAACTGCCCATGTCCTGGGTCAAATCTACGATTAAAGCCAATCTGAATCAGACTCTTTGCACCACTAATTTGCTTGCTACACTCTTCAACTTTTGCAATGTCCAAATCGATCGGTTTCTCACACAGAACCGCTTTGCCAGACTGAACTGAACGGACGATAAAGTCTGCATGTGTGGGTGTTGAAGAAGCCACAAAAACAGCATCCACGTCTGCATCATTAAAAATTTCATCAGGATCACGAGCAACCTTGGCACCGGTTTTCGCCCCCACAGCTTCACTGGATGGAGCATGAACATCATAGATCCAATTCAAGCTGCACCTATCATGAGCTACAATGTTGGCAGCGTGCATTTGGCCGATACGACCAGCGCCAATCAGAGCAAAGCGAATCATTTTTCTCCTACTTCCAAGTGTTGATTAAAACCCCTTTTCAGGGATGAGATAGCAAAGAATTATTGTATTTCTTCAATCAGTACCCGGCGACCTTCCTGATGACTTAGCAATGCTGCATCGAGGATACGCTGTACATCGGTCCCCGCAGCAAAATCAGGACGGACTGCTTGTCCTGTACGAACTCCCTCGATGAAGTCACCGATCATATGTCCATCCTGCCGAAAAACATCTCGATAGGTATTGTGGACGGTATCCCTGCGGGCCTTGCCCCAAATATCATCCGGAATTGGAAGCTCGTGGGGTAATCCCTCACCAACCTGTGCCCCATGAACCCGCTGGATCTTATCCCAATCTGTGACTGAGTAAAGAGTCCCCTCCGAACCATGAAACTCCATGTGGTGGGTTTGACCAAATGGGGAATCTTCATAGCAGATCGTCGTCGCATGAATCATCCCTTGAGCGCCATTGGCAAACTCAAGCATGACCATTGCGGTGTCATCGGTATGAGTGAATGGTTTCCCATCTGGGGTTGTGTCGGGTCGATCAATTGGTGAACCTAGACGACAACTCACTGCACTGACAGAACCCATCATCCATTGGGCTAGGTAGATGAAATGAGAGCCAATGTCTCCCAAAGCGCCTGATCCCGCCTCTGCAGCGTTTAGACGCCAAGTATACTCCGTTTTTCTGCGGTAGCCTGTGTAGTAGCGAAGATTGCAGTGATAGGGTTTCCCGATATACCCTTGATCAATCAGCCGCTTAAGATAGCGAGCCGTCGGCATGAAGGAATAAGTGAAAGGTACGAGATTGACTAACTTGGTTTTCTGCGCAAGTTTGGTCATCTCAAGCGCTTCCGCATAGTTGAGACCCAGTGGTTTTTCACAAAGAACAGGGATTCCTCTTTCCAGTGCAGCTATGGTGAAGGGAGCATGAGTATCGTTACCTGTCGAAACGATCAAAGCATCCAACTCGGCCTCATCCAGCATTTTTTTGAAGTCGACAAAGTGCTGGGAAATTTTCCATTTTTGCGCAAAAGCCTCAGCCCGCTGAGGATTCCGTCCGCAAGCTGCGACAACTTCTACATGAGGATTTCCCTCCAAAGCAGGCAAGTACATTGCGTCTGCCCACCAACTTGTTCCTGCAATTCCAACTCTGATCTTACTCATTTCTCTTTGTCATCTATGTTGTAAATGGGTTATTAAAGAGGCCTCACTCCACCCACTAAATTCAAAAAATATCTGGTTCGGCTGTCTCACCAGGGGCTCCCTGTAGAAATCTGAAATCACAGCCTTCATCTGCCTGAGTAACCTGCTCCACGTACAGCGCTGCATAACCTCTGCGATGTTTCAAAGCTGGAGCCTGCCATTCCTGTCGACGTCTGTCGAGCTCCTCGGGTTCCACCAGTAAGTCAAGGCGTCTCTCGAACACATCCAGCTCAATTAAATCACCATCACGCACTAAGCCGAGTGGTCCACCCAGTGCTGCTTCCGGAGCTACATGTAAAACGCAGGCACCATAGCTGGTTCCACTCATTCGTGCATCTGAAATTCTCAAAATATCTCTGATTCCTTGTTGCAATAATTTTTTGGGTACTGGGAGCTGCCCCCACTCTGGCATCCCTGGAGCACCCACTGGTCCAGCATTTTGAAGAACAAGGACAGAATCACCAGTCACTGGCAAATCCTCTCGGTCCACCCGAGCCTTCAGATCTCTGATGTCTTTGAAAACGATGGCAGGCCCACGATGCTTCAGTAGTCTATCTTCAGCAGCTGATGGCTTGATAACCGCTCCCTGTGGAGCAAGGGAACCACGC
>CAJXNF010000138.1 GCA_913056375.1 uncultured Pseudomonadota bacterium
CTTTGGAGTCCTGGGAAGTATGGCCACTCGAGGGGTTCAAGCAGAACTCAGTAGAACAAGTGTTGCGATTGCAGCCCTGATGGTAGCCATCTCTGCAGCAATTGGTCTCGGAATCATGGTGGGTAGTTTTCGACACACAGTCTTTTACTGGCTGGAACAACAGCTTTGGGCCGATATTTACGTTGTTCCACCTGGAAATTCACGACACCTCGACAAGATTTTGTTACCGGAGAGCATTGAAATCCTTGAAAATGCTGAGGGGGTTGCTCATCTCACAAGAAATAGAAGAATTCAGGTAAACACTGCTTTTGGTGAGGTTGATCTATTGACTCTGGACTTACCCGATGAGGGGTATGCTTCTTACAGTTTCAAAGAGGCTGGCAAGGATCCATGGAATAGCTTTGATACACAACAATCGATTGTAGTTTCTGAACCTCTTTCGAACAGATTATCTCTGTCGATTGGGGACAAGCTGGTGTTGCCCTCTCCGAAGGGTGATAAAATTTTTGAAATCAAAGGGGTCTTCTACGATTACAGTTCGGAAAGAGGCCACGCCATAATTCATCGCAACCACCTGGAGAAATTTTGGGAAGATCCCAGAGTTAATTCAGTTGCACTTTATCTTGAAGATGGATGGACTCCCAAACGCTTTCAGGATGTTTTTGACCGACTAAACCTTCCACAGCCTTTGATCATCCGTTCAAATGTCTCCCTGAGAGAAGTGAGCTTAGAAATTTTTGATCGAACTTTTGCAATTACTGGTGTCCTTCAACTACTGGTAACGGGGGTTGCCTTCGTGGGTGTGCTCAGTTCTTTGATGGCACTGCAGCTAGAACGTCAGAGAGAGTTAGGGATATTGCGTGCCACAGGAATGACCCCTGGGCAAATTTGGCGATTAGTGACTAGTCAGTGCGGACTGATGGGTATAGTCGCAGGAGTTCTCGCTGTTCCAGTCGGGATAATGATGGCCATGGTTTTGATTTTTGTAATCAATCAGCGTTCATTCGGTTGGACCTTTCCTACTCTGGTAGAACCAAGTGTTTTATTTTACAACATGCTGTTGGCTGTCTTCGCTGCTTTGCTTGCAGGCCTCTACCCTGCGCTGAAGATGTCCAAAGTGCCACCTGCAGTGGTTCTACGTGAAGAATAAGCTTTGTGATTTTGAAAAATGGGCATTCCAAAATTTATAAAACTAATCGAACAGAATGAGCGTAAATGAAAGTGGAAAGTATCCAAAAAAAAATACTCTGGGTTCTCCTCAGCACAATCACCTCAATTCTGTTATCTGGTTGCCTGCCCGGACTTTCTGGACCCGAATTGCCGGAGGAACCAGAGCCATCTCAAACGCCATTATTGGCAGAAGTTTTGATGAGAATTCAACTGGATTACCTGGAGTTGGGGCGATTGGATTTTTCAGAACTTCAAGAGGCTGCACTGTTGGCACTAGAAAGAGAGATTGCAGAAGTACGAGTTGTTACTCCCCAAAGCAAATCTGAGAGCCAGAGGATTCTGTTTCGTGAAAGCGCCTTGGTTAAGCTGGATCCCCCTTTGTCTTTAAGAGAAATGTATGAGGGGCTCCAATCCCTCATTCTGAAACTTCACGAAAAGCTGCCTGAATACCAGTCAACAGAGCTGGAGCTAATCGCTCTTGGCGCCATCATGTCTAGCTTAGACCCACACTCAGTTGTGCTTCCACCTTCAAGCTATGCAGAGTTTAACGAGAATACCCGAGGCCGATTCGCCGGGGTTGGAATCGTCATTGGAATTCGTGATAAGCAGCTGACTATTATATCTCTGATGGAAGGTGGGCCTGCTGAACGTGCAGGACTGCGGATTGGAGATCAGGTCAAAGAAATAGATGGGGAATCAACTAAAAAAATGAGCTTGAGTGCAATCATGCAGGGCTTGCGTGGGGAGATAGGCTCTAGAATGGATTTGACAGTTGAGCGATCAGGGAAAGAGATCACTTATGAGCTTCAAAGAGAGGATATTCAAATCAGTAGTAGCGATTCTATAGACCTACGATTCGATGATGGAATTCCAGTTCGTTATGTTCGGCTAAAACTATTTCAGGAAGACACATCTGCTGATCTTGAAAAACAATTAGAAAATCTCGATTCCGTTGCAGGTTTGATCCTGGATTTACGTGGAAATCCAGGAGGCTTACTTCAGGAAGCGGTCAGGGTAAGTGACTTGTTTCTGCCCCCGGAGAAAAGAATTGTTTCGACACAAACCAACACCGACCTGACAAGCTACGACTCTCATCAACTTTTGAGCTCCCCTAAGATTCAGAACATTCCCATCGTGGTTTTGGTGAATGGTCAAAGTGCCTCAGCTTCAGAGATAGTCAGTGCAGCCCTTAAGGTAAATAATCGTGCGATCGTTGTTGGTGAGCAGACCTTTGGTAAGGGTTCGGTTCAGTCCATCTGGGGTATGCCTGGTAATTTTGGTCTCAAAATGACTATTGCCCGTTACTTGACCCCAGATAATCTTTCAA
Source organism: uncultured Pseudomonadota bacterium (assembly GCA_913056375.1). Lineage (GTDB taxonomy): Bacteria > SAR324 > SAR324 > SAR324 > NAC60-12 > JCVI-SCAAA005. Next base: position 2,498 of record CAJXNF010000138.1, read on the forward strand.
TTCAGGATGTTGGTGTCCAACCAGATTTGCAACTGGATCCACTTTACTTATCGGAAAACGACATCCATCTACGTTCGCTTCAACAGGAGAGTAAGGCTGAAAATTATATCCTGCACTACATGCGAGATTCAGAAGATGAAGAAACTGATATGGATAAGCCACTCAGTGCAGCAGAGATTGAAAATGATGATTATGTTCGGATTGCAGTGAGATTATTGCGAGAGCATCTACCGTATCAGGAAACGATGAAAGCAACTCTTGCCAGGTCTCATGCTATGCTGCAGGCTCAGGCTGAGAAAGAAGTTGTCAGTGAAATCTCAAAGCAAGCGGAATTAGATTGGACACTTTCCTCCCCGAGTCCAACGGAATTGCCAGATCTACAGATCTCTTTTGAGCAAGAGATTGACTTGGGTGTCTGGCAAGGAATCACTCCTCCATTTGCCTCTGACCGCAAGTTACGAATTAAGGTTCAGCTTGAAAACAAGGGCAGTATGCCCATGGAGAGGGTGTTGGTAGTATCTGAAAGCTCTATAGATTGGCTAGATGACATTGAGTTCCCCTTTGGAAAACTCGAAGGCGGTGAAAAAGGCCTTTGGGTTCGTGAAATAGATGTTGATCAACAAGAAAATCCAAGTTGGCTTCCTCTGGATTTTCTAGTTCTTGAAGGTGAAGACCAAGAACTTTTGCGTAAAGAGTTTCTATGGTCAGTAGTCCCAGATGAATTACCAACCTTCAGCATGGGATTTCAGATCATTGATAATGGGAGTGCGGGAAGTGTTGGTAATGGGGACGGAATCCCTCAATCTGGGGAAACCCTTGCTCTAAAGGTGAATCTTGAAATGCAGGACCCTCAGGAACTTGAAGAAGTAGTTTTGAGAATCGGAAGTTCTGAGGATGGTTTGATCTGGTTACAAGACCGGGTGGAATGGAAAAGTCTGAAAGATGGTCAATCCTATGAAGAAAACTTACTGGTACGAATTCCTCAAGGAATAGAGCAACTTGGTCGTTGGCAAGTTGCGCTGTTTGTACCCAGAGTAGACCAGGCTCTGTGGAATTATCATTGGATGGGTAAAATTGGTCCTGAGGCTAGAGTTGAACCTCCGGTTCTTCAAACTAATTTTATCAGGGATGATCTACCCATCTTGACCAGAGATGAAGAGCTAATTTGGAATATTGATCTTAGCGACGATAATGGACTGGAGGACTTACAGTGCTTTGTGAATGGAAAAAAGTTGAATTACTTCAGCTTGAACAATAAGCGTTCAGAGGCCCTCGTATGGAATTCGCCACTACTTGAAGGAAAAAATCTTATTGAGTTGGTAGCAAGAGATTCGCTAGGAGCTTCAATTCGTCACCAGTGGCATGTTTGGCGGGAGGACAGAGAGCAGAATTCCACTGGAACTATTTCACAAAACTAGGATTTTGCCTTACATCAACATTCAGCAATTCTACTTGGGTGAAAATCAATTGGATAACTATTCAAATTTGGCAAGTTAGGTCTCTGGGTTTACAGAGTGGTTTGGTTGCCATCAAATGAACTGTACCAATCGCACGCTCTTTAAAGCCTCCTTCACAGTAGCACAGGTAGTATTCCCACATCCTCACAAACTCGTCAGAAAATCCTTGTGCATGGACTTGGTCTAAGTTTGCAAAGAAACCTTCTCTCCATCTTTTTAGGGTTGTCACATAGTGCTGTGTGATGTCTTCCAGGTGATAAATGCAAAGGTCTGTGCTTTCGCGGAGATGTTCAGCCATCACGCTGATGGAAGGTAAGCACCCACCAGGGAAAATATATCGCTGAATGAAATCGACTGTTTTACTCGCTTGTTGGTACCTCCGGTCATCAATCGTGATCGCCTGAAGCAACAACATCCCGTCCTTTTTGAGCAGGGAACTGCATTTTTGAAAGTAACCCTGAAGGAATTGATGTCCTACCGCCTCGATCATCTCAATTGATACAAGCTTGTCGTACTGACCATTCAAGTTGCGATAATCTTCCTTCAAAACCTCGACTCTGTCTTGTAAACCAGACTCCTTCACTCTCTCTTTCGCTAGTTGAAATTGTTCTTGTGAGATAGTGGTGGTTGTCACTTGACAGCCATAATTTTGAGCAGCATGGATGGCAAATCCTCCCCATCCAGTACCAATTTCAAGAAGGTGATCCTGAGGTTTAAGCTCTAATTTTTTGCAGATCCGATCCATCTTGTTTTTGGATGCTTTTTCTAATGATTCTTCAGTATCTTCAAAAATAGCTGATGAATACATGAGGGTTTGGTCTAAAAAGAGTCTAAAGAACTCATTTCCTAAATCATAATGTGCTGAGATGTTTTTCTTGCTGCCCTGTTTTGTGTTTTTGTTCAGGAATTTGTGCAAGATCTCGTGAATTGCTACTCCAAAACGTGCAAATCCTTGCTCCATATTGTCTAAAACTTCACGATTCACCACAAAAATTCGTACAAGGTAAGTCAGGTTGGAGCAGGTCCATTCTCCCCGCATGTAAGCCTCTGCAACGCCAATGCTTCCACTATGAATAATGCTGGCGTAGGTCTGCAAATCATGAATATGGACCGTGACCTCTAGTGGGCACAGATCCGTCTTTTGACCAAGGATGTACGTGCCCATTTCATCGTGAACTGTGATCTTTCCGTGAGTTAAACTATCAGTTCGCCGGATGAACAGATTACGATTCCATCTGTTCCAACGTTTCAGAAGATCACTTTCTGGCTGCTTCTCAGAGAGAAGAGTTTCTGATCTTGGAAAAGACAGTTCTTGGTTGGAGCGCATTAGAAACCTAGATTGTGCCTGAATTAATGAGACGGTGGTGGAGTTGTCATCTCAACTGTGCTTGGCGGTGGCTGATAAGGTATTTTCTTAAGCCACAGCCTAAAAGCTTGCCAGTAAATTCCTCCAAGGACTTGGGCAGTCATGAAAGGGTGACGCCAAACCATTTCTCTCATTGTTGCGGGACTAAATTCCCGACGCTTGAGAATTAACGTGGCATCAAAGTGTTTTTCCCCTTTTTTATGATTTTCCATATGAACAATCAAACTCTTTGTGGGTCGGGTAAATCGGCAGTCATACTTGTAGTCCATCTCCAGAAATGGGGATACATGGAATTTTTTTTGGAATTCAAAAGCCTGAGCGTGTTTAGGCTGATCTCTTCCATCTAAAAAATAACTATGCCTTTGATTCCAAGGGGTATTAGTCACCTCAGCTAAAATTGCTGCAGGATGCTGTTGGATTTCATCAAAGCAATAGTAGAAACTGACAGGGTTAAAACCTAAACCCCATGATCGCAGGTGTGTCAGTATTCTTACAGATCCATTGGGTCGAAAGCCTAGTTCTAACCCTACAGCATCCTTGACACTTTCAGACAAGGGTTGGGTTGGATCACCAAAGTAATCTTCACGTTTGAACCAAACCGGCCTCCAATTTTCTTTGGACCATATTCTCGAGAGGGAAAATACCTGATCTAGTTCCCCAAGATCAAGGTAGCTAAGATAAATTGGATAGCTAAAGCTGTGTAAAGTAGGGCTGAAACGCCTGTGGCGTAGGCGTCCAGTATAGAGACAACTTTCCATTTCAGGCAGCTTTGGGGATCTCAAGGAGTTTCAGCATGTTCATTGCGCTCACGACTCCATCTTCGTGAAAACCATTTCTCCAGTAAGCTCCACAAAAATGTGTTCTGTTTAGACCACTGATTTCACGATGACGCTGCTGGGCTCTTACGCTAGCTTCATTGTAGACAGGGTGTTCATAATCAATTTTACTAAGAATCTTTTCAGTTTTAATCCGTTCTGTCCTGTTTAGGGTAACCAATAGGTGGGGAGGAGTCGGAATGTGCTGAAGGATATTCATGTTGTAGGTCACCGCTACCGTATCCTGCTGGGTATGATCTAGATGATAGTTCCAACTAGCCCAAGCTTTTTTGCGATTGGGTAAAAGCGAAATATCCTGATGCAACACAGCTTCATTTCTTTGATATGGAATTGATCCAAGAATTTCTGTTTCCTCTTTGGTGGCGTCCTTAAGCAGACGAAGAGCCTGATCAGAATGACAGGCAAGGACTACTTCATCAAAGCGCTCTTTGCCAACTGCAGAAAAAATCTCAACAAAATTTGGTTTTCTGCGAATCTCCATCACTGGTGTGTTAAGCCGAACGTTGTCAACAAATGAAGAACTCAACTTCTTAACATATTCCTTAGAGCCACCGGGGATTGTGTACCATTGAGGTCGATTTGCTACGTTCAGAAGTCCATGGTTTTCAAAAAATCGTGCAAAATATTTGATCGGAAAATCCAACATTTGCTCGGTACTTGTTGACCAAATCGCTGCACCCATTGGGATGATGTAATGGTCGCAGAATAAAGCTCCATACCTTCTCTCCCTCAGAAAGTCTCCGAGGGTGAGGTGATCTTGATTGCTCTCCAGCAGTTCCTTTGCCTCCTTGTTAAAGCGGAGAATATCCGTGAGCATCGCCCAAAAGGAAGGCCTCACTAGATTTCTCCTCTGTGCAAAAAGAGTATCTAGGGTGTGCCCGTTATACTCGAAATCTCTTTGCTCGTCTTTTACGCTGAAACTCATTTCAGTAGCTTTGCCCTCTATTCCAATCTCTTTCATCAGTGAAATAAAATTGGGGTATGTCCAGTCATTAAAGACAATGAATCCAGTATCTACAGGAATTTTGCCTTCAAGAAGATCTACGGTAACTGTGTTGGAATGACCACCTAGTTTGGGTGCAGCTTCAAAAAGGGTGATTTGATGACGAGGATGCAGGCGGTAGGCAGCTGTTAGTCCGG
>CAJXNF010000139.1 GCA_913056375.1 uncultured Pseudomonadota bacterium
GAGCCATTTGACGAATTGGGTGTTCTTGAGCCCATGAATTGGCGCTCAAGGTTCGAAGATAGTAGCTGTTTGTCGGGACCACCGTGATCAAAATTGCTTGATCAATGCAACGTGAGATAAGGGCAGGATTGTCGAGGATAGTGTAGGCATGATCGAGCCGATCTACTCCCAGAACATCCATTGCGGTTTCCACGTTCTTCCAGGAGGTGCCAAATTCTCCGGCATGGGCGGTTGTCTTCAAGCCCGCTTTTTTAGCCAATGCATAGGCATCAGAAAATTTTTCAGGTGGATTGTTGACTTCGTTGTAATCCATTCCGATGCCCACAACGGCAGGATGACGGTGGGCGCACATCAACTCTACCATTTCGAGACCTGCGGATGCAGAGGCCTCACGATCGATACTGGGGATGAGTAAGCTAGTGATCCCGAAGTCCGTCTCAGCCTCGTTCATGCCCAAAAGAATGGCGTTCTGCAATTCGCTGTAAGAGAAATCAGTCGCTGCTAGTGTGCCTGTCGGGTTCCAGAAAAACTCTGCATGTCGAACCTGCTGCCGGGAGGCGTCTTCCAGGTATTCATAGGTGATTCGACGCAGGTCATCAGGGTCTTGGAGAATGTGGTTTTCCAACTCACGGAAAATGTGGAGGACCCCGACCGGCTTCTCGCCACGGACGTAAAAAGCATCAATTTCAGTGTCTGTGGTGCGGGCACCATTCTTACGAGCCAGTTCCTTCATGGTCGCCTTGCGGATGGTACCAAGGAGATGACAATGCAACTCGATCTTGGGGATTTGCTGCAAAAACTCATTCAGAGTCAGGTTTGCTTCGCTCATTGGTTTTATCTCTGTTTCAGGGCTTTCATACAGATTTGCAGCGCAATCTTGGGGTCAATTCCGGTTCCAATCGAAGCATTCGCAGACTGCACAAAGTTGAACTCTGTCTGACCGTATCGAGAATCGTTCTCAGTGTGTACGGATAGGTTGACTCGCTCAAACTTGATTAGGGACGGCTGGACAACTGCCAGCGCAGCAATCGGATCGTAGATTGCCATCCGCTCTCGTCCTCGGGAAAGGGCGATATCGAGGTAGCCTCCCAGTAAGTCTGCCAAAAGACCATCCTCCAAAACTGGCGCATCAGCTGGACCAAATGTAACTTGGCGGCAGAGTTCCAGATCAACAATCCGCAGTGGTGCACCATGCTGAAGGACAGTGGCGAGGGCGTCTGCATCAGCAAAAGCATTGTATTCGGCGTGCTCGGTGTGGTTGCCTCTGGCACGACTGGCCCCCATCCAAGTTAGAGTCCCAAGACGCTGCAGCTTTTCCGGAAAGCTTCGGTAGGCGAGGGCGAGGTTGGTGAGTGGGCCAATGGCGAGCACATCTTTGGGGCCTTCGGAATCCAGCCAGGTTTCCAAAGCTGGGAGTGCCTCCTGGACAGGGAACGCTGGAACATTGGGTAGGAATTGACCCCGGCTGCGCATACCCTTTGGTCCTAGGATCCTTTCTGCGGTCTCCAAAGGACGGGACAACGGACCATCTGCACCTTTGTAGATTGGCCAGGAGAAGCCAAAATGGTGGATCGCACCGAAAGCGTTGGCACAGACTTGCTCCAGTTGGGAATTGCCTGCGACGAGGGACACGCCATCAATGGCAACGCCCTCCGCTTCAAGGACCAGCAAGGCCCATAAGTCGTCAAATCCAAAGTCGGTATCGACCCATAATCCCATCAGCCAGCTCCCTTGATTTGGTGTCCAAACTGCTCGGGTAGGTCAAAAGCTAGGGTGGCTCCGATTGGATAAGGGGGATTTCCGGCTGGAGTGGAAGCTGTGATCCGACCTAGGGGGGAGGTGATGACGTATTCCCACATCTCACCGGCGAAAGATACACCAGCAACCGTCCCATGGAAGGGGCCACTTCCTAAGCTGACAACACCAGGACGCCAGGCTAAAGATCCAGATGGAGCGTTGTATCCACTGATCTTGCTGCCGTCCCTGCCAATCAAGGCTCCCTCACGAACTTCGAAAATGTTCTCAAAGCCCATGAAATCAGCAGCAAAGACAGTACTGGGATGGTTGTAGAGTTCAGTTGGAGTGCCCATCTGTTCGATCAAACCGTCCTTCATCAGGACGACTCGGTCAGCTAGCGCAAGAGCCTCTCCCTGGTCATGAGTGACAAAGACCATGGTGATGCCGCTGTTGCGTTGCAGACGCTGCAATTCAGACCGCATGTCCAGCCGCAAGCGAGCATCCAGATTCGAAAGTGGCTCATCAAGCAACATGACCTTGGGTTCCAGAACAAGAGATCTAGCCAAGGAAAGCCTTTGTTGCTGGCCACCGGAGAGCTCGCTCGGTTTACGATTGGCAAGTTCACCTAGTTCGACGGTATCGAGACTTTGTTCCACTCGTTTCTTGATCTCACCATTAGACACTTTTCGGAGTCGCAGGCCAAAGGCTACATTTTCAAAGGTAGAAAGATGGGGAAATAATGCATAAGACTGAAACACCAACCCAACGCCACGTTTATTGGCTGGGACTTTGGTGACGTCAGTCCCATCAATCTCGATTGACCCCGAGCGCGGAGACAATAGACCTGCGATGGCTCTCATCGTGGTGGTTTTGCCACATCCTGAGGGTCCAAGAAGAGTGATCAGCTCTCCTTTGCGGATATTCAGGCTGAGTTGGGACACCGCGACCGTGTCACCATAAGCAAGCGTCAGATTTTTCAGTGAAACAAAGGACTCAGACATAGCGAGAGAAGCCCAGGAATTTTTCAGCAAGGAAAATGATCCCCACGGACATGATTGCGAGCAACGCAGAGAGGGCTGCGACAGAGGGGTCGTAAGTGATTTCCATGTAGGCCAGCATATCAATTGGCAGCGTTCGCACCCCTGGACCGGAGAGAAACAATGAAACAGGTACCTGATTAAAGCTGGTGACGAACCCCAAAATGAAAGCCGCTAAAACTCCTCCCCGAATGTTGGGAAGCACCACTTTGACAAAAGCTCCGAATCTTGTACAGCCAAGCAAAATAGCAGCTTCCTCCATATCACTTCGTAAATTCTCCAAACTAGCTGTTACAACCCGCACTGCGTAGGGAATTACTAGCGCTGTGTGGGCCATAAAGAGCGCCATAGAGACTGTGAAATTGAGCGGGATCACCAGGTAACGCAACAGTCCAAGCCCAACAATGATCCCCGGAACAATGATTGGGGCTGCAACGATCGTTTTGACCGTCTCCGCAAAAGGCAGACGATAGCGACTGAGGGCGTAGGCTGCCGGAACTCCAAGCACCAAGGCCGACAATGTTCCAAACACAGCAAGGAACATGGAGAGGGCAAAACTCTCACGAAAACTCTCGACTTCAAAGACAGCCCAATACCATTTGAGCGATAGCCCCTCTGGTGGAAAAGCCAAATTTTCTCCAGCTGATAGACCTGCGGCGATGATGATAAAAAATGGCCCGATCAGGAAAGTCAGAGTCAGTCCAATGATCAAAAATGTTGTCCACTTCCCCATTAGGATTTTCTGCCAAGAACACTGTTCAAAATATCTTTCCCGGGTGTGAAGACATCAACTGAAAACTTTGATTTCATACTTTTAAAAATATGCGGCAACAAGGTTTGTGTCTGATCAGTTAGGAGAATCATGCTGGTGATTTCAGAGGCTATGTTCTGGCGGTTGCAATTCGTTTGAAGAGAAGATTGGAGCCAAAACTCATCGTGATCAAGATCGTGGCAATAATCCCTGCAGAAACAAAGTCATTGGCGACATTGACTCTTTGATATAGCAGTGTCTCCAGCATCAAGACCTTCGCTCCCCCAAGGATCGCAGGGGTGATGTAAGCGGTGAGAGAACCCGTAAAAACCAGTGTTCCTCCGATGACCAGCCCTTCCTTGGTCAGTGGAAGGATGACCTTCAGAAAGACCTGTAGCCAGTTAGCTCCCAAAACTCGGGCAGCAGCAACCGCGTCATTTGGTAAATTTTCCATGGCGGAGATCAAGGAAATGATCATGAGTGGCATGAAGAGCTGAAGCAATCCAAGGAAAACCGCTGTCTCTGTAAATAACAACCGAATCGGTGTGTCACTGAGTCCCAACCCAACGATGGCATCGTTTACAATGCCCGTACGTCCCAAAATGACGATCCAAGCATAGGTGCGTGCCACAGGCGAGATCATCAGGGGCAAGACCACTAGCCCAAAGATTCGTCCACGATGTTTGGATGGCAGATGGAAGATGGAGAATGCTGTCGCATATCCGATAACGGCGCTGACCCCCGCAACGAGGAAGCCTAGTTTGAGAGTTCGGAAAAAGACCGTCTGATTCAGGGGCTTGCTGATAAAGTCTGCATAGCCTTGTAGCGACCAAGCGTCATCAACCCGAAAGCCTTCTGAAAGGAGGACGAGGACAGGCAACAAGAAAAGGGTTGCTGTGAAAAGTACTGCAGGGAGGGCGAGCACCAAGCCCTCTAGACGGTTTTGAAACACGGTGGGAGTGTTGAGAAGGAGGATCTCGGAGTAATCACTCCGAGATCTCAGTCAGGTTTGATCAACTATCTACTTGATGACCTTGGTGTTCCAACGCTCAACCCAGCCTTCGCGATTGTCGATGATGTCGGCAGGGCTGATGATATTGAGAGAATCGATAAGCTCAGCACCATAAGTCAGGCCCTCAGCAACTTCATCTGACACCTTGACTTTCTTATTTGCGGGACTGTCGATCTTGGCGTTGGCAATGCGGGTCTGGGACTCCACGGAGAGCCAGTAATCCATGAATTGATAAGCCAATTCTTCATTGCCATTGCCTTTGGTCATGATCATCACATTCATCCCTCCCGTTTGTCCCTCTTGGGGATTGGCCCAAACAAAGGGAAGCGGGCTCTTTGCAAAGCTGCTCCAGGCAAAACGTCCAACGGGAGCTGCAATGACTTCTTCCTGGTTCATCAACTGAGCAAGTTGAGAATATCGGACGTAAAAAGTGACGATGTCATCAGCCTTGGCGCCAATGCTATCGATGGTTTCTTCAAAGCCGTAGCCTTGGTGGCCAAGGGCCTTTGACAGCATGAAAAGAGTGAGAGGTCCCTGGGTGCCGGTGATATTGGGAAGAGCGACTCTGCCGGCAAGTTCAGGGGACAAGAGATCCTTCCAACTGTTGATTTGAACCAAGTCGGAGCGATAGACAATGGAACTGGCGTAAAAGGTGTAGCCGACTGCCCAATTTTCGCCAAGCGGATTCTTCGCTGCCTCGTATAAATCATTATAGCTAGAGAGCTTGGAGACATCGAGATTCTGGAGAAGTCCTTTACGGGCTAAGGCCAGTGCGTCATGAGATGAAATCACAGCCATGTCAATTACGGGATTGGCCGCATTGGCTTCGATTTTCGCCATCCGCTCGACGCTGTTGCCGGTTTCGATCACCAGCTCGCAGTCACAAATTGCCTCAAACGGATCATAGAGCGCTTCTTTGTAAGCATCTTGAGCAAAAGAATAGACGGAGATGGTCAACTTCTTTTCTGCGGCGACCGCTGTATGGACTGTGAGAATCGCGCCAATTGCTGCGAAAATGAGATATTTCATTCAGTTCTCCTTGAGATGTTGCCTGGACTGAAAATCGCCCTGAAAGAATAGTACAGGAGGCTCCCTCGCCCCCAGTAATCACAAGATTCGGTAGTTCTCACCGGTATTTCCTCCAACTTTGGAGAATTTGGAGGTGCAGTACACAAGAAAATCAGCATTGGTCAAGGGAATTTTTGAAGAGTAAGGCTTTAAATTCTGTTTTCAGAATTTTCACTGTGTGGTATTTGTTCAATAATTTCAGAGCGAAGTTAAAACATGCTACTAATCTTTGACAGAAGATGGATTTTTCTCAACAAATATTCTTCCAAAATGCAACCATTTCATGGTTTGTAGATCAGGCTAGCCTCTAAAAAATTACCCTTCAGTTAACTTATTCTTGATTAGATTAAAAAGACATACATCATAATGACAGAGCTAATTTTAATAAGAGTAAACGTGGACCCAATCTTAAAGTCATAATAACTGAGAAACTGACCTGAAAAATGAAATTAAGAAGACCTTTTGTTGAAGAAATCAACCTTCAATACTTGCTGGATCTTCCAGAGAACTATTCCTCAGAGAAAAATTGGCCTCTCGTGATATTTCTGCATGGTTACGGAGAGCGTGGAGACAATCTTGAGCTCGTTCGGAAGCATGGCCCGCCTAAATTAGCTGGGGAAGGTCAGCAATTCCCTTTTGTTCTGGCAAGCCCACAATGTCCTGCAGAGTTCCATTGGCGCAGCAGTTTCATCATTTCCCTGGTTGAAGAACTTCTGGAGAACTACTCAATTGATCCGAATCGAGTCTACTTAACAGGGCTGAGTATGGGAGGGTATGGGACTTGGCAGGCGGCCTTGGAATATCCAGAGAAGTTCGCTGCAATAGTACCTATCTGCGGAGGAGGATCGCACATAGATTTGCCGTTTGTGGAGCGTTTGAGAAACCTGCCGATTTGGGCCTTTCATGACAGCGGGGATGATGTAGTTCCTTACCAGGAATCAGTTCGGATGGTGGAAAAAGTCATCTCTTCAGGCGGGAATGCGAAACTGACGACTTTTCACGAAAAATCTCACGATTCATGGACCGCCGCCTATTCTAATCCAGAACTTTACGACTGGATGTTGAGTAAAGTGCGAAATAACTAGGCTACTCGGTATCCATAGTGCCTAACATTCGGAACGGTTCTGAAATTATGGACAGTATGAATAGCTTGTGCGGGGATAAAAATTTCTTCTCCGATTACTGGTCTGCACATTTGCCCTTCGACCTCAATTTCTATCTGCCCCACTGCCAAAATTAATAGGACCTGTCATCCATTTCGCCATCCTTGAAATTTTTTGTAGTAAGCCCGAACGCCTTACTAATGGGCACACAAATGCCTGGCAAAAATTAGCGAAGATGGAACGCAATCCAAGCGTTTTATTTGCTTTTGAGTAACTTGTAAGCAGTTTATTTGATAATGTACATTCCTTCACTTTCAGGTCGAGCTAAGGCAAAACCAAATTTTTCATAAAGTGCAGGAACATCAGCCATTAGCGTGATATAACAACCGGAGGGAGCTTCTTTATCAAGATATGCCATGATATGTTCCATAATAACGCGACCAAACCCTTGTTTTTGGTACTTAGGGTCGACAGCATTATCCACAATCTGAAAATTAAGTGCTCCGTCTCCAACTATTCTTCCCATACCTATCGCAGCTCCATCAATAATGATGTGTACTCCATACAAACTTCGAGGCAACGCC
>CAJXNF010000140.1 GCA_913056375.1 uncultured Pseudomonadota bacterium
CATTGTACTTCGGTGATTGTGGCTGCGTGTTCGTCTCGAAACTGGGTCAGTGCTTTGGGCTCTTTTTGTGTGAAGGGAGTGGGCCATTGATCCCAGGAGGTTCCCCCACAATGTTCCTTGATTGCCATGAAGAGTGCGAAATCATCCAGCCAATGGACTTCCTGCAAACAATAATCTGTAAAGGCGTTTCGATCTTCTTCAGACGCTTGTTGCTGAAAGTTTTGAAAGGCTTGACGTAGCTGAGACTGTTTCCAGGAAGCAACCTGAGGAAAGTCAACTTGATCAATAGGGAAATCTGGCAGGAATTCCGGAGCCTCCCAAAAGCCCTCTTCCTGTAGCAACTCAAGGCTGATCAGTAATGGATTGCCGGCAAATGCAGAGGGAGATTGGTAAGGGGAGTAGCCAAAGGAGGTAGGCCCAAGTGGCAGGACCTGCCAGAGTGTCAGACCGGTTGCTTCAAGCAGATCAACAAAGCGATAAGCCATTGGACCCAGATCCCCAATTCCGTGTGGGCCGGGGAGAGCGGTTGGATGGAGTAGAATCCCACCCCGCCGCTGTGTGAAGGCATCAGTCATTGTTACGCAAGAAAACCAGGTCACGAATATCTGGAGCGATGATAGGTTCTTCCACCTTGAAGCTGTTGGTGTCCATCATCCGCATGACGCGATCAGCGAGGTCTTCCAGACGACCAGCGTGTCGTACCCGAATCGAAATGATCGAAGGAACCGAGTTATCGAAGCTGAGGTAGCGAAAGCTCTTGTCCTCTTTATCCTGAATCATGCGTCGCAAGCGTCCCCCGTCGTTTTTATCAAAACCTCGGAAGACAAGGTCATAAGCAACCAGAGCATCTCGGTCAATCGAGATGGTCGACATCTCCTTGAGTACCTGAGGCACAAACTCTTGTTGCATCTCCTGGTAGGCGTCCTGCACAAGCCCTGCGATCATTGCTGACTGCACAGAGTTTGGACCAGCACGACGTGAGACGTTGATAACAGTGTTGGCGAAGGCTCCTCCACGGTCACTGGCGATGTTCTTGGCTGTCACATTGAGCGAGAGAGCCAGGTCTCCTTGTACGTTGCCACTCACTGCAAAGATATTGACCTCAATCACTACCTTGGCCAGTTGACGTAGGACATTGATTCCACTTTCGTAAAACTCATCACTGAGCTGAATTTGTTCGGCCAGCAGGTTCCCATCGCTGTTGGAATCACTGAGGAGTGCCATGAACTGATCCTTGGAGATGGTGGCGATCTCCCGTACAGCATCCTCATTGTTCTGCATCGATGTGATGGCGTTACGGTAGTCCATCATCTGTAGACCTCGCTGGTTCATGTCGGTCTGGATCTGGTTGAGGAAGGCTTCTTCCAGATCTGTGAACGTGAAACCTGCGCTCGATAAGTCAATATTCTTCCGATTGGTGATGATCGCTACCAAGGCATTCTGACTGGTGTTGATCAACTTCAGGTCCTTTTGCAGGGCGACCAGAACCTTCTGGCGATTGACCTTGAACGCGGCGGAGATGCCATAGTATTGACCCATGAAAATACGACGCTCGCCAACAACTTCCTGATCATCCACGTAGTTGTTGATGTTTCGCGAGAGGTAGTCTTCAATTTTTTCGTAATTCTCATTATAGGTCGATGAAGGCAACAACTCGCGCACCATTTCATCAACAGCAACTACGGTAGCCAACTCGACAGCTTTGGTCTTGGCAGCTCGTAGATCGTTCTGCTTGATGAAGGACTTGGTCTTGACCTGAATCACTCGAACATCTGGGGAATCTTCCACCAGTGTTGGGCGACCAGACACATCAGCAAGGGTGAGGAATTCCTCTGGAGGAGGTGGTTCTGGTTTGGATTTTGAGCAGGCTACCAGCGCTACCGTCAGCAGCAAAAGCGCAATGTGTTTCATGAGAGCAACTCGGTTGGAGAAAAGAGGATCAACTCACCAGTTTCATTATTCAGCAATCAGGCTCATGGATTGATTTAACCTGTTGTACGCAGTCCGCTGGCAATGGCGTTGACCGTGATCAGAAGTGGAACCAGCAATTTCTCGGCTTCTTCGTCATAACCTTCAGCTTTTAATCCACGCCACTTGGGTAGCAGGTCAAGCTGTTGCCGGTGTAGACTACGCAGCCCGTTGCGCCGCAACTCAATACTTTTTTGGATCTTGGCTCGGCGTTCCTCCAAGGGACCTGCATAAAGCACTTCTAGCATGCTGCGGCTTCGTCGGTACTCCGTCAAGATTTGCAGCAAGAGTCGATTGCGGACTTCGGCATTGGCAACCAATTTAGCGTATTGTGCGGTCACGTCTTCGTCAACCATTGCTAGGCTTGTCGCTACGTTACTGGTCAGATAGTGGAACGGATGCCAACTCAGGTTTTCCTCACAGAGTCTACCGAACACTTCGGGCTGGGCTTCTCGTAACTGCGATAAGGCCGTCCCCAGTCCATACCAACTGGAGAGAAAGAAACGAGACTGGCTCCAGGCAAAAACCCAGGGAATCGCCCGTAAATCAGAGAGGCTGCGTTGCCCACTCCGTCGTGAGGGGCGAGAACCAATCCGGCTGGATTCAATGACGTCAATCGGCGTGGCTTCACGAAAGAAATCGATGAACCCGTCTGCTTCCAGTAGTTGCCGATAGGCCTGCCGGCTGGACTCCATGAGGTCATCCATGACCCCTTCCATCGGATTGTGCAGGCGTGGCTGATTTTCCTGAAGTAAGGAAGATCCAGCAGTCCCAGCGACCAGCATTTCCAGTTGATAGTGAGCCGTCCCCAGGTTGGCGTATTTCTGGGCGATGGTTTCCCCCTGCTCAGTCAAACGGAGATTGCCACCAATGGAACCATGAGGCAAGGCCCGGAGGAAGCGATGTGTAGGCCCGGCACCACGACTGATTGTCCCCCCTCGTCCGTGGAAAAAGCGCAGAGAAATCCCGTGGGCCTGACCAATCTCCAACAACTTCTCCTGGGCTCGGAACAAGCTCCATTGGCTCGCCAAAATACCCCCGTCCTTATTACTGTCGCTATAGCCAACCATGATCTGCTGGGTCGGTCGATCCCAACCAGTGGCCTGCTGTTGATAGCGCAGGCTGCGCTGGGTTAATGGATCTGCTAGAAAGCGCTGCATGATCGCAGGACTGGCAATCAGGTCATCAATCGTTTCGAAAAGAGGAACAATATGGATCGGACAGATCAATCCATCTTCTGTTTGGCGCAGTAGTCCGGCTTCGTTGGCCAAAAGATAAACAGACAGTAGATCTGAGGCACTGCGGGTCATACTAACGATGAAATTCCCGATTCCTTGCTCACCATGTGCTTCCATGTACTGACGCAGTACTCCGTAGCACTCTCGAATGGCAGTGGCTTGTGGGCCGATGGGTGTAGTGCTCAGGGCAAAGGGACGATGTGTCTTTAGCTCCTGTTCCAGGAAATTGAGACGTGCTTCTTCTGACCAACTACCAAAGCTGGTGTCAGCAAATCCCGCAGTTTCCAGTAGTTGTTCAATAGCTTGGTCATGGAAACTACTGTTTTGACGAATGTCGAGAACGGCTAGGTGAAAGCCAAAGGTCTGCACCAACCGGATGACCGGATCCACTTCCTGCCGGGCCATTCGGCCGGCTCCTACTTCCAGCAGAGACTCTCGTAGTAAGCGTAGATCCTGGAGCAAATCCTGAGAGCGTTGGTAGCTGAATTCATTGCGATTTCCCCGGGCGCTGCTCTCTGGTAATGCTTTGCGGAATAGCTCGACCAACTGCCTCCAGGGCTCACGGCGGAAACGATAGACAACCTTGTCTCCACGACGTCCGAGGGCGTTCTGCAATTCAGTGATGCGTTGCTGTAGGATTGTTGGAACGGGCTGCCGGTGTTCAGCAAGGCTGAGGACATTGCGCAATGCCTCCAGTTGTTGTTGCAGTAGTTCCAGAGCAGTGGTGCGCAGACGTTTCAGGCAGATTTCAGTCACTTCTGCCGTGACGAGAGGGTGTCCATCACGATCACCACCCACCCAGTTTCCAAAACTCAGCCGTGGAAAGTGATTGGGATCATCCAACAGGGTTGGATCAAACCCAACCTCTCGCCAAGCTTCACGGAGACGTTGGTCCAGGGTGGGCAATATATTGGGGAAGACGTTACGCAGGTAGTGCAGGATGTTATCGAGTTCCTGCTCCAGTCCTGGTTTTTCAAGGTAGATCTCACCGGTACGCCAGAGTCGCTCGAGGATCGTGATGATTTCCTGGCGGATGCGCTCCTGTTCACTGGGAGTCCACATCTGATTTTCTCGCCGGAGCAATAGCAGGTAAAACTCCCGATGATGATCCAGCACAGTTGGGCGCTTCGCTTCTGTTGGGTGGGCTGTCAGCACTGGTTCCACCCAAAGGTACGGAAGCCGATTGGCAATCTGCTCTCCGGTCAGTCCTGCTTCTTTCAAAGATATCAGAATGCGTCGCCACAAACCGGATTCTTGCTCGTACTCTGGATGAGTTTCGGCCACTCGGCGGTATTGGGCCTGGGCATTTTCCTCAACCATGCTCAGCAGTTGAAAGGCGATCGAGTAGGCTTGTGCGGTCCGATCCAAGTGGAAGTCAGCCTCTGGATCTAGCCGCTGTTGATGGGCTCGCATCTGCTGGGCTAAGTCGGTTTCACCCAATTCGTCCAGCATTGTGCTGAAACAGTCCATCACAAAGCTGAAGTCTTCACTAATTTTCTGGTAGACGAATTCTTCCTGCCGCATGACATCCTTGGTAGTGAGATGACAAAATTCCTCCCCAGAAATTTTCTAGTTGTCTTTGAAACAGGGATCGACTGCCGGAGATTCGCCGTCTGAAAAGAATGAAGGATCTTTTTGGATAGCAGCGATGAGCGGTCAAAATGAAGATGAATTGATTTGTGACAAAAGCTGCGTTCGATCCAGTCAGGCGAGTGGGGTTGGGGCAGGTCCCCTCAGGAAATTAAGATGCGGCAAGGCAGAAAGGGGTGCAAGCTTTCATTACGCAGTTGCGAAATCTAGAAGAGCGCCAGCCATAGTACGACGAAGAGTTCAAGGATTTGCTCAAGAGCTCCTAGGCAATCACCGGTGTAGCCTCCGAGTCGCTTGTTGAGATAGCGACGCATCAACAGTACGATCACGAAGCCTCCCACCAGAAAACTCAGTAGGAAAATACCTTCGACCAGTAAAGCTGCCAATACGACAGAGGCCAAGCCGGCAACTACCAACCGCCATGGAGAGTGAGGTGCGGCCAGCAGTCGCATTTTGCTGTGTTCGTCACGCTGTACGTAGCTACTGATATTCTGTAACAGCACGGCTCCAAAGCGTGGGTAGCTGTGCATCAGCACCAAGGCTAGGGGAACCTGACTCGGCTCCAGCAACAAAAGCGCATTGCCCTTCAGCAGAAAACTAGTGATCAGACCGAGTACACCGAAAGTGCCCAGATACGAATCTTTCATGATTCGCAGCACCTGATCCGTAGTCCAGCCTCCTCCCATCCCATCACAGAAATCAGCGAAGCCATCCTCGTGAAAAGCCCCAGTGATCCAGATACCAAGAGCCAAGGTGGCCCAAATGGCCAAGCCAGTGCCCCACAAGCTTTGTAGACCAAGAAAGGCTAGCGCACAGATGCCACCGATCACCCAGCCCACCCAGGGCAGATAGCTGGAGGCCCGTTGCATCTGAACAGTGGAATAGGCAACGTGAGGGGTTGGTAGGCGGGTAAAGGACTTGACGGAGAGCCAGAACGCTTGCCATTCGCGATCCAGCAAGTCAGGGATATTCAGGGACATGCCTGACTGACTCCGGCAGATTCGAAGGAAGCCATTTCATTGAGGAAGCGCACTGCAGACTCCAACAAGGGTAACGCAAGGGCCGCACCGGAACCTTCTCCGAGGGCCAGGTTCAAATCCAGTAGGGGGGTCGCGCCGATGGCATCCAGCAAATGGCGATGGCCCGGTTCTCGTGAACAATGGGCAAAAATACAGTAGTCAACCAAGTGTGGATAGCTCAGCAGGGCCGGCAAAAGGGCAGCTGAGACGATAAATCCATCCACCAGTATTGTGATCTGCAATTCTGCTGCCTGCAACGCAGCCCCACAGAGCATCGCTAATTCGAAGCCCCCAAAAGTAGCGAGAACCTCCCAGGGATTCTGAATATTCTGATGGAATTCAAGGCCGTGCTGCAACAGACGTTGCTTGTGCGCTAGCCCTGATTCATCTAGGCCCGTACCGCGCCCAAGGCAATCTTTCAAGGGCACATTGAGCAAGCGGCTGGTCAGCAGACTAGCGGAAGAGGTGTTGCCAATTCCCATTTCTCCGAGACCAATCAGGTTTCCTCCCTGTGCGTGATAATCCCGAATCAACTGAGCTCCTATCGAGATCGCTTGAGTACATTGATTGGGCGTCATGGCCGCTTCTGTGAGGAGATTGCGCGTACCTTGAGCAATTTTCGCTGAGATGAGGTTTGCATCAGCAGGCAATTCACCACAAACTCCGGCATCAATGATTTTCCAGTCCCAGCCGTTTTGTCGACAAAATACGTTGACCGCGGCTCCGCCAGCGAGGAAGTTCAAGACCATCTGGCGAGTGACTTCCTGTGGATAGGCGCTGACTCCACTCTCGGCAATCCCATGGTCTGCAGCGAAGAGAAACAGGGTAGGATTTTTGATTTGGGGGGTCAGGGTCTGCTGAATTTGACCAAGCTGTAGCGCTAAAATCTCCAGCTGTCCCAAGGCGTGGAGTGGCTTGGTCTTTTGGTCAATTTTCAGTTGAAGAGCTTCCTGTTGTTCTGTGAAACGAGGTGAAATCTTAAAGGCTGAGCTAAGTGCGTGGAGATCTGTGGGAATTTCAGGCAAAGCGTGGGGGCCGTTTTTCGAGGAAAGCAGACAGTCCTTCTTGTCCATCAGAATGCTCGACAGTGCGAACCAAACCCTGACGTTCGTGTTCCAGTTGGGTTTCGAGCGGGGTGTTCCAGGATTCGTTGAGTAGTTGTTTGACAGTCGCGAAGGCGTGGCTGGAGCGTTCAGCTAAACGACTTGCCCAACTTAGGGTCTCTGCTGTGAGCTGTTCCGGAGACACAACTCGGTTGACCAATCCCCAGTTCAGGGCTTGTTCTGCGGAGATCCATTCATCCAATGCTGCAATCTCCAGGGCACGCCCAAGTCCAACTAAACGTGGAAGGAACCAAGTTCCTCCGCCATCCAAACAGAGTCCCTGACTGGTGAAGGCTTGTTTCAGACGCGCTGTCTCAGCCATTAGTCGTAAGTCACAGGCCAGGGCAAGGGAA
>CAJXNF010000141.1 GCA_913056375.1 uncultured Pseudomonadota bacterium
ATCAAATAAAGCGCCAACTCTTGAAGATCAACTTTCACTTGATACTGCTTCAGAAGGCCTCCGATCGAAATCAGAACTCTCCCCATCAAAACAAAATTATCGGGAATCTTTACTTCTGCCCTTCTCATGATGCGCATATGAGTTTCCATCTGGCTAAGCCCTGCAAACTCGGCGGGATCTCTCTCGAAAAGTAATTTTAGCAGTAATGGGCCGTTGGGAACATCAAATCCAGCCTTGCGCAATAATGAATCAAAGTCAGATTGCTGACGATTGAATAGTGCCACCAAGACGTTTCTATAGGCTTCACACTCGGAGTCTGTCAACTGAGCGACAGCACCAAAATCCAGCAGGGCCAGCTTCCCTTGAGGAGTTACAAAGAAATTTCCAGGGTGAGGATCTGCGTGGAACAAGCCGGTGACAAAGATTTGCTTAATGAAGCTTCTTACCAATGCTTTTAGCAGTGGCTCAGCAGCACTGGGCACATCACTGAGGAAATGCCGAAGCGGCTGGCCGTCGACAAAACTCATAGCCAATACCTCTCTGCTCAGGAGATCAGGAATCAGGACTGGAAACACCCATTCCTCTGCTTCATACAGAGCAAGAAATTTTGTTAGGTTTGCTGCTTCATGGTAGTAGTCCAGTTCTTGTCGGACACTCCTGCTTAATTCATCAACAGTTTGTTCAACATTCCAACCTTCTGCCCAGCGTTGAAGTAAGGGTGCGATGCGCTTGAAAAACAACAGGTCTGCTTCAATCTTCTCTTCAGCATCTGGCAACTGAATTTTCAGTGCGACGAGAGAACCACCTCTTGTTTTTGCTCGGTGAACTTGAGCAATAGATGCCGTTGCCAACGGTACTGGATCAACGTCATCGAATCGTAGTTTCCAATCGGCACCATAACACTGGATTAGCTGCTTTTCGAGTTCTTCCCATGACACACTTGGAGCCTGATCCTGAAGCTCCGCTAGTTGATCTACATAGGTTTCTGGGAGCCAATCTCCTTGACAGCTAAGGAACTGGGCGGCTTTTACCCATGCACCACCTTGTCTACGGCAAAGCTCAGCCAACTCAGTAGCATTCTTCTGATGAAGGGACTGAGTTTCTTCTGAAATTTCGTTGGGCTCTAGTACAGGAAGGCGGATTTTCTGAAATGCGTAGGTTCGAGCTGCAATACCGAGGAGTGTTTGGCCAGCATCAAAATAGCGGCTTCCATGAGAATACCACTGGTTCAGATTGTCTGACTGGCTGATGAGTTGTCGGAAAGCCTCAGGGGCATCTGTCCGAATCCAGTCGAGAAACCCATCTCCCCAGCCTTTCCATCGTTTGGACCATTCTTCAGGGATACCGGCTTCATCTGCCCAGTCTGAAACAGTTTGATGGGCTTTGACCAGCCAACGGTGGGAATCACGGAACCAGTTGTCTGCCATTGACCCAAAATTGGTTTATGAGGTGAGCCTCAGGTTGCTAGAACATGTTAGGTGAGAAGTCTTCTAGCAAAATTGCGATGCTAAGGGAAGCAAAGTTTAACAGGAAAGCTGATAGTCCAATGTCAACAGGGCAACTTCTCGGAAGTGTTTGACGAAATGGATTGTCAAATTTTTACGCAAGTGTGCTGGAAGCTCCTCGAATTGCGAACGGTTTGCTTCTGGAAAAATCAGTGTATTGATCCCTGCGAGCTTTGCTCCAACGACTTTTTCTCGAACACCACCGATGGGGAGGACTTGTCCGCTTAGGGTTAATTCTCCGGTCATTGCAATAGATGCTGGAACAGCTTGTTGGATTGCTAGTGACAGCAGGCTGGTGGCCATGGCTATTCCCGCCGAAGGGCCATCTTTGGGTGTGGCGCCCTCTGGAACATGCAGGTGGATCGTATTTTTCTTGAAGAACTGCATCTTGCCTGGAACTTCACGCAGCAAGGATTGGACGTAGCTATGGGCTATTGAGGAGGATTCCTTCATCACATCCCCGAGTTGCCCTGTCAATTTGAATTCTCCTGAGCTCCCGTTGAGCATAATTGATTCAATCGGCAGAGTGGAACCTCCGGTTGGCGTCCACGCGAGGCCGCGCACAACTCCGGGCAATTCTAAGCGCTTGTACGCATCTTCAGGATACTCAGGCTGTCCCAGAAAATCGTGAAGCTGCTCACGCAGGATGACAACCTTTTTCTTGTCTCCCTTGGCTACGCGCATTGCCACACGTCTGGTGATGGACCGAAGTTTTTTCTCCAGATTACGTACCCCAACCTCACGGGCATATTCCACGGTCAACTGCTTCAGTGTCTCTTTAGGTAGCTCGAGGTTTTCCTCAGTGAGCCCATGATCGGGGAGGATTTTTGGAATCAGGTGACGCTGGGCGATCTTCAATTTTTCTTCGATTACGTAACCGGACAATCGCAGAATCTCCATCCGATCAATCAGAACCGGTGGAATGGTGTCGAGGCTGTTAGCCGTAGCTACGAAAAGCACGTTTGATAGGTCAAAACGCAGATCAAGATAGTGGTCGAGGAAATCTTTGTTCTGCTCAGGATCGAGCACTTCTAAAAGAACAGAGTAGGGGTCTCCTCGGAAGCTCCGACCAGCCTTGTCCAATTCGTCCAGCATGATCACCGGATTCGCTGTCTTGGTAGTCCGTAAGGCTTGGATCAGCCGCCCAGGCATGGCTCCAATGTACGTTCGTCGGTGTCCCTTCAATTCATTTTCATCACTCATCCCGCCAACGGAGAAGCGATAAAATTCTCGACCTAGTGCGGAGGCAATAGATTTACCAAGTGATGTTTTCCCAACACCTGGTGGTCCCACAAGGCAAAGAATCCCACCTCGCATTCCACCGCGAAGTTTGCTGACTGCAATGAATTCAAGAATTCGTTTCTTTACATCGTCCAGACCATAGTGATCGTGGTTAAGGACACGCTCTGCTTGGGAAATGCCGAGCTTGTCTTTCGAATAGACTCCCCAAGGTAAAGAGGCAATCCAGTCAAGGTATTGATGGACGATTTGAGATTCAGGTGATGAATCATCCATGAATTCATAGCGTCCCAATTCCTGGATCACCCGTTCTTTTGCTTCCTCTGTGAGTGTCAATTCCGAAAAGCGTTCTCGAAAACGATCCAACTCCATCTGTTTGCGATCTTGCTCTAACCCTAATTCATGTTTAATTTCACGAAGTTGTTCTCGTAGAAAAAACTCTCTTTGATGCTTGGAGAGCCGCTCATCAATTTTCTGACTGATCTTCTCTTTCAGCAGACTCAGGTCATATTCCTCGCGCAGCAACAGCAGGGTTTGCTCCATTCGCTCTTGGATATCGTGGGTCTCCAGAATTTTTTGCAGGGCCTTGCTTTTGGCGTTCGTCATCGAGGCAGCCAGATCAGTCAGCTTGATGGGTTCGTCTAGATTGACCTGGGAAAGTAGGTGATGCATCTCCTGAGAGAAGGTTGGATTATGGGGAATCAGTTCCTTCAAGGTAGAGACGATAGCAGCTGCAGAGGCACGCAACTGCTCTGTCATTTCAGGGGGCGCTTCTTCGATGTAATCTACTTCAGCACTGTAGTGCTGGTCATCTGGATAGAATCTCCGGACCTTGAACCGCTTCAGAGTGCTCAGCATGAATTGGCAGCTTTCATCCGGCAATTCCACCCAGTGCAGGACATACGCAACGGTTCCAACACGATAAAGTTGAGAAGCAGACTCGATTTGACGTTGCTCTCCCTCCTCATCGCTTTCGTTGGGTTTAGCCATCACGAGGCCGATGATTTTTTCTTCACGGATTTGATCCCGAATCCAGCGGCTGACCATACTGTCAGCACCAACCATCGTTAGAATTCCCGGAAAAATCGGACGCTGATAAACTGGAAAGATTGGAATGCGATTAGGTAGATCAGCCACCGTGATGACCGTTCCTTCCGAATCAACCAGAAGAATCCGATCTTTTTTGTTGGCTTGGTTGCCGTTGGCGGCTTTCTTTCGAGCCATTTTCTCGGTTGGCTGGAGTTAGTAAGTCAGAGAGAACAAATTAGTGAGGCGTTCTCTCTGTAATCAGATTTGAAGGTCTGCTTCAGGAGGTCAGTTGATGAGCTGTCGCCGCTTCCATGAAGTCATAGAGATCCGGCAGAAGTTCTGTCGGATTGTCCAACAGACCCTCCACGAGCATTGCACTTCGGAAGAGCTGTTCCACGGCTTGGCCGAAAAATTCTGATTTGGGATTTTCTTCAGCCAGCTTTGCCAAGTTCTGCAAGATCGGGTGTTTCAGATTAACTTCTAAATTGCGTTTGCTGATCTGATACTCCTCGTTGACCATCTTCATCATGCGCTCCATATGAGCGCTCATGTTCTCCTGAGGATTGACGAGGGAGCAAGGGCTATCTACCAGTCTCTTGGACGCAATCACATCTTTAATTCGATCACCAAGCTGTTGTTTGATCTTGTGGAGCAGAACTTCTCTCTGCTCTGTACTCATTTGAGAGGTGTCTTCGACAGGGTCTGGCACATCAATATCTGCCTGGGAGATGCTCTTGAAGGCTTTCCCATCATAATCCCGCAGCTCGTTCATCAAGAAATCGTCGATGTGATCATGCAGGAACAGCACTTCTAAGCTTTGCTTGCGGAAGTACTCAAGATTCGGATGATGTTGTAAGGATTCTCTAGACGGCCCCACAATATAGTAAATTTCTTTTTGCTCATCACGCATCCGACTCACGTAATCCTTTAAAGAGACATCAGCCGTAGCCCCTTCACTCAATGAAGAGTTGAAACGCAGGAGGTCCATGAGCTTACTGCGGTTACCAAAATCAGCGGAGACTCCCTCTTTCAGTAGCACACCAAATTCCTTCCAGAATTGGTTGTAGGACTCTGAGTTGTTATCAGCGAGTGTTTGAAGTTCTTTCAAGAGCCGAGTGGTGAGGCTTTTCTTGATGCGTTCCACCAATGCGTTTTGCTGGACACTCTCTCTGGAAACATTGAGGGGGAGATCTTCAGAGTCAACCACTCCTTGAACAAAGCGTAAGTAGGGTGGGAGTAGGCCATTATGCTGAGGCTGAATCAACACTTTTTGGGCATAGAGGGCCAAGCCTTTCCCCTCGCGTGCGTAGAGCACTTCATTAGTAATCTTTTGTGGAATGTAAAGCAGAGCGTAGTACTGAATCGGTGCATCAATCGACAAATGCAGATGTTGCAGGGCAGGCTGATGATCGTAACTAATCTGCTTGTAAAACTCTTCGTAGTCCTTCTGGCTGACTTCCTCTTTAGACTGTGTCCAAATCGCAGTCACTTTATTGATGGTCTCTCCCTTGAGTTGGATGGGATGAGGGACATAATTGGAATATTTGCTGACGATCGATTTCAGTCGGTATTCATTACAGAATTCTTTGGCCTCATCTTTCAGATGTAACACGATCTTGGTTCCACGTTCTTCCTTGCTAGCTGGTGCTAGTTCGTACTGACCACTACCACTGGAATTCCATGACCAAGCTTGGCTATCGGGACGCCAAGAACGGGTGGTTAGCTCCACCTTATCAGCTACCATGAAGACTGCATAGAAACCGACCCCAAATTGACCAATGAGATTCTGGACTGCTTGTTTGGATTGTTGAGCTTCCCTCAAAAATTTGAGAGTTCCTGAACTGGCTATGGTTCCCAGGTTTTCGATCAATTCTTCGCGAGTCATCCCACAACCAGTATCCTCAATCGTGATTGTTTGCTTGTCTTCATCGAAGGATAGTTCGATTTGCAGGGATGCATCTGGATTCAGCAGTTGATCTGCAGAAGTGAGCGCGAGGAACTGAACTTTACTCAGCGCATCTGCGGAATTGGACAGCAATTCCCTCAAAAAGATTTCTCGCTCGGTGTACAGGGAGTGTACGAGAATATCGAGCAGCTTCTGCATCTCCGCCTGATACTCATGTACCTCGGGTTGTGGCGTGGATTGGGCTGAACTCAAGGATCCTCCTTAAAATCTATAATGAAAATAAGTTGATGGTGAATCGGCATTGCGACAAAAGAAGTAAACTTAGTATTTTAACAAACGATCTGAGAAAGAGAAAGTCACTTTGCGGGATAAATCAGTCAGAGGTTGGCAGGTGGTCCTGGATCCAATCGGGAACCGGGACTGGTTTTTCCTGCCTGATGCAGACTAACTCAATCACTGCTTTGACAAGAAGTTGTTGGTCGGAGGAGCGCACAATGTTTTGTAGAAATTGAACACGATAGGGACTGGTCAGGGTAGGTTGTGTTTGCACTTCTAGGCGATCTCCCAAAACAGCACCGCGTCGGAAATTCATCTCAGCTCGGTAGACTACGAAAGAGAGGTTTTCCTGCTGATGAATTTGGTAAAGGCGTTCTGCACCTAGAATCTCCGAACGGGCTCTTTCACAATATTTTAGATAGTTCGCATGATAGACCACCCCAGTTATATCCGTGTCTTCGTAGTAGACGGTGACTGGGAAGCGAAACAGGAGACTTTCAGTCATGCCGTTCCAGAATTCGGGCCTCTCTCCTACCTTGCTCTTCATCAACTTTCCAAAGCAGTGCCCCTCCAATCAAGAAAAGAATGGAGATGGAAGCAATGCTCCAGCGGGCTGCTTCTTGTCCAACAGATTCAAGTTCGGCTGCTGAGGGACTGTCTCCTAACAGCCAGCCTTTGGCCATCAGGGCAGTCATTCCCATTAGCAAGGGCCCAATGATAGCGGCGAACTTTCCAAGCGTGTTATAGAAGCCGAAGTACTCTGCAGTTTGATTTTTTGGGATGAGACGAGCGTAAAATGATCGACTGAGTGCCTGCACTCCCCCTTGAGCAATTCCAATTAGGACAGCAAGGCCATAGAACTCAAATTGACTCTTCATTTGAGTACCCCAGATAGTCACTATGAGATAAATGCCAATGCCAACTAAAATTGATTTGCGGCAGTCCCAACGTGTACCCAGTCGGCCAAAGAAAAGTGCTGCAGGAAAGCCTATGAACTGTACCAACAGCAAGGCTGTGATTAAATCGCTTGATGAAAAACCAATGGAAAGACCATAGTCGACAGCCATTCGAATCACAGTGCCCACCCCGTCAATGTAAAACCAGTAGGCTGCTAAAAAGAGGAAAAGTGTTCGGAGATGCCTTATTTTACGGAAGGTTTCAGCAAGTTGTTGAAATCCAGCGAGGACTGAGCTTCCTTTCGCTGGCGCCTCCCGGCTGATTTCTGGAACCCAGAGTAGCGTGAAAACGCTGAATCCTCCCCACCACACC
>CAJXNF010000142.1 GCA_913056375.1 uncultured Pseudomonadota bacterium
TTATCAGATCCGACGAAAGCCTTTGCTTTAAAACGCAAAACTTTCTACCTAGGCCGCCTTTTGAATTATGCATGGTACCCAGATGTTAAAACACGACTGGTGAATCGTGGTTCTAATCCAGAATGGGTAGGAGAAATTGTTCATGAGGATCTAGTTTTGAAGAGTTCTGGGGTTTCAATCTTTACACTTGAGTCACCTCTCATTCATTATTCCTATCGAAATATAAACCATCACTTCGAGAAAACTCTGAATTATGCGAAGCTTTCTGCTGAAGACTATTTTTTAAGAAACAAGAAATTCCACTACTGGAATCTAATCCTCAATCCTCTCGTTGCTTTCATTCGTCTATATTTTCTTAGACAAGGATTCAGAGACGGGTTTCCGGGACTGATTGCCGGCTTTAGTACATTTTTCTACACATTCCTCAAATACGCACTTTTGAAGGAGTTGAACTCGAATCGTCAAAACTGATTCACATCTCCGCTATTATTTAAGCATAAAAGATGTCAGCACCATCACGCCTCTTCGCCATTGACTCGATGGCATTATTCTACCGTAGTTATTTTGCGATGATTCGGAACCCCTTGATTAACTCAAGAGGTCTCAATACAAGCGGATTGAGGGGAGTGATTCAGCAAATACTGAAAATACTAGAGGAAGACAAACCTCAATACTTAGCTGTTGCTTCTGATTCAAGCGAACCTACATTCCGACACGAGAGATTTCCGACCTACAAGGCTACCCGTGAAAAAATGCCAGAAGGTTTGGTTGAGCAACTGCCTTATCTACCAAGACTCGTTGAAGCCTTACATTTACCCTACCTGATCCTACCTGGCTACGAAGCTGATGACATCATTGGCACCTTGATGCATTGGTGTTCCAATGCGGATTTGGAAGGTGTCATGGTCACGAGTGACAAAGACTACATGCAGTTAATCACTGACAAAATCACATTACTCAACCACAACGGTGATCGGGTCGGCAAAGCCGGTGTTTTCGACAAATTTGGGTGTACACCCGAGCAAGTCATCGAAGTTTTAGGACTAATGGGTGATAGCTCCGATAACATTCCTGGTGTGAAAGGAGTAGGTGAGAAAACGGCTATCAAACTAATTCAAGAATTTGGATCTATTCCTTCAGTTTACGAGAATTTAACGAACATCAAGAGTGATTCCCTCCGTACAAAATTGGAAACCGATCGCGAGGCTGCCTTTCTTTCACGAGAATTGGTAACAATTTTCAGAGAAGTCCCCTTGAGCATTGAACTCGAGGATTTGAAGCCAAGTGAAATGAAGCTTTCTGATAATGCCGAGTTTCATCAAATCCTTGAAGAACTTGAATTCAACACTCTCTTGAAGCGCCTGACGACAGCTTCCAAACCCAGTCCAGCAAAGCATCTCGAAAAACCAAGCTCACAAACTGAATCCGAACAGGAAAATCCCTCTGCTCTGGAACCCATCGAAGTTGAAACTGACATCGTTGGAGAGAATTCCTGGAAGGACTGGCTTTCCTCAGCCTTAATCTCACAGGAAAAGCCTCTGGCGATCGTTGCTGACGCAACTTTTACCAATCAACATGATGTCCAATGGATGGGCATAGCCCTAAGCACCAATGACAGAAAAGCCATCTACTGGCCATTTGGTGAGACAATTCCCAAGCAACTCAAAGATCTTCTCGAAGATGCCACTGTCCCAAAAGCAGTTGGTGATCTCAAACAGATGTGCCAACTTTGCCAGAATCAGGGGATATCAGTTCAAGGCATTGTTGGTGATTTGATGATTGCCGCTCATCTGACAGATTCTTTGGAGAAACGTTTCGAATTAGATTTCCTTGTTCAACGGCGTCTTCACAAAAAACTCACTCAACAGCTTCCGAGCAATTCTTCTGCACAGCTTTCTATGCTGGCTGAACCTGATCCAGAGCGAGGGAAGTATTTTGGGGAACGAGCAGCAGCTACTTTGCAAGTTTGGGAGAGCTTATCGAAGCAATTAAAGCAGAATCAGCTCGCAGATTTATTTGAATACCTGGAGTTGCCACTTGCACACTGTATTGCCGCAATGGAATACGAGGGCATCCGAGTAAACACCGAACAATTGTCAGAAATCTCAGAAGAATTTGAAAAACGATTGAACGACTTGAGATCCAAAGTTCACAGCATTGCAGACAAAGAGTTCAATCTAAACTCTGTGGTTGAACTCCAGGAAATTCTGTATGAAAAGTTCAAATTACATGAGGCCTGTGGTATCAAACCCAAAAAAATTAAACTTGGCATGGGGCTCTCCACGGATGAAGAAACCTTGGAGAAAATGAGTGAATATCCACTCCCCAGAACCATTCTTGACTACCGTTCTCTAAATAAACTCAAAAACACCTACATCGATCAATTACCGACTTACGTTCACCCAAGAACAAAAAGAATTCACTCAACCTTTCACCAAGTTTCCACTGCAACAGGCCGACTATCGTCCGATAATCCAAATCTACAAAACATTCCTGTTCGTAGTGCCGAGGGGCGTCGCATTCGTAAGGTTTTCTTACCTTCTAAACCTGGCAATCAACTGCTAGCAGCAGATTACAGCCAAATCGAACTTCGTGTTGCCGCACATTATTCAAAAGATCCTACATTTTTAGACGCCTACAGGCATGAGAGAGACATCCACGCGTTGACAGCTGCTACGATTTTCCAAGTTAAGCCTGAAGATGTGACTAGAGAACAGAGATCGAAGGCGAAGGAAGTCAATTTTGGGCTAATCTATCGAATGGGTCCAGAACGGCTTTCCATTGTGACCCAAACACCCAAAGCAGAAGCAAAGCGTTTTATTGAAGCATATTTCCAACGCTACAGCACCATCCACGCACTGCAGGAACATTTTCTCGAAAAAGCTAGGAAAGAGGGTTACGCGAGTACTCTTCTGGGACGCCGGCGGCTGATCCCAGATATCAACGGGAAAGGGTTGTCAAAACGTCTTGCAGAAGGGGCGGCAATCAATACCCCAATTCAGGGGAGTGCAGCCGAAATCATTAAGCTTGCGATGATCTCTGTGGATCGAAGACTTCGTTCGGAGGCAATGAATACTCGAATGGTTCTCTCGGTTCACGATGAGCTGGTTTTCGATGTGCCTGAGGTAGAAATCCAAAAAGCTAGTGAGATCATCAAAGAAGAGATGGAAAATGTCATCGTCTTGGAAGTCCCACTTGTCGTAGAAATCGGTTTGGGTGACAATTGGCTAGAAGCACATTAATCCTCAGGAACTCAGAAATGATAAAATATTTCTCCCAGACCTGTTTACACTTGTGATGCAATGAATGAAAAAAAGCTGGAAATTGTGCTAGCTAGTCCTCGCGGCTTCTGTGCTGGAGTTGACCGGGCCATTCTGATTGTTGAAAAGGCACTCGAAAAGTGGGGGCCGCCCATCTATGTACGCCATGAAATCGTGCACAATCGACAAGTTGTAGAACGCTTACAAGCTCGAGGTGTGATTTTTGTTGAAGAAATCGATGACATCCCCAAAGGAGCCCATGCTATTTTCTCCGCTCATGGAGTATCCCCAGCAGTTCGACAACAAGCCCAAGAACAAAGTTTGGAAGTAGTTGACGCAACCTGCCCACTTGTGACTAAGGTACATGGCGAGGCTCAGCGTTACCGCCGCAAAGACTTTACTATTCTGCTCATAGGCCATGCCGACCATGTCGAGGTTCAGGGGACAATGGGGGAAGCCCCAGAGCGAATGATCGTCGTTGAAACTGTCCAAGATGCTGAAAAAGTTCAACTTTCTGATCCTAATCAAGTAGCCTACTTGACACAGACTACCCTCTCACTGGATGACACCTCTGAAATTATAAAGATCTTAAAGCAACGCTTCCCAAACATAGAAGGTCCCCCGAAAGACGACATTTGCTATGCGACTCAAAACCGCCAAAATGCTGTCAAGGAGCTAGCTTCACAGGTAGACAGAATTCTAGTAGTGGGTGCATCGAATAGCTCCAACACTCTTAGATTAGTTGAGGTTGCCAAGGCGCAGGGTACGGAAGCTCGCAGGGTAGAGGAGGCTTCTCAGATCGAGAAGGCTGATGTGGAGGGGGTGAAGTCTATTGGCATCACAGCTGGTGCGTCAGCTCCCGAGGACGTCGTACAAAGCATTGTTGCAAAGCTTTGTGAGTTAGCTCCTCAAAATAATGTGAGAGAGTTGAGGCTTGTTGATGAAAATGTCAATTTTGCACTGCCTGCGCTATTGCGGACTGCTTAAACGCGAGTGCAGCCCTTTCTCGCATTGAGAAGCTTTGTTTTTCAATGGAAGTCATCTCGCCAAAAGTTTTTTGACTTCCAATCGGTTGAAAGATTGGATCCCATCCGAATCCATGGTGACCTCTTGGGGCAACAATCTCACCTAGTACTTCTCCTCGAAAACAATGGACTTTTTCTCCATCAGAGGTGAAGGCTAAGACGCAGACTGCACGAGCGCTAAGGTTTTCTCCCTGAGATAATAATTCAACCAATTTTTCGAGAGTAAGGCTCTTTATGAACCACTTGATTAGTGGTCCGGGGAGATTCCCCCACTGCTCAAAATATAGAGAAGTATCTTCGACAAGCAGTGGGGATGGGCTTAACTGAAAGGCGTTTCTGGCTTTATGAACCACCAATTCTGTAAGGTCATCTGTCTGAATCTCCATCAGTTCTAGTGGTTTCATTTGGATGGAAATTTGCAAAATTTCCTCCAACTCACGGGCTTTATTGGGGTTCGAACTCACGAATTGAAGCATGGCTGCTCTAGCCGCAAAGAGGGGATGGAATGAAACTGGAGAGAATTTTAGCTATCGCAGGAATCATACTTCTCCTGGTAATGACAATCGCTATCCTCAACACCTACACTGATCTGTTCAAGGATGTCTTTAAGGAAGACAAACCAACGGCTTCCGTAGAAGAAAAGCCGCTCAATAGTCCAAAACCTAAAGATGGCAATATGGATTTTGGACGAGAGGGTTCAGGGAAAAAGGTGTCGGGTGGTAGTGGGGAAAATAAAGAAAAAGACAATGAAAATACACCTGCGATGAAGTTTGTCAAAGAAGTTCACAAGGAGTATCCTGAATTGTTAAAAGTGCGGGCAGATTTTGAACAAGGTGGAAAATGCCTCGCATTGCTGCTCATGGATGATCCTACAATCACTGAGTGGCGAAGCAATCGAAATCGCCTGGTTCGATCACTCACTAGCATCCGAGACAAAGCAGGATCTTACAGTGAAAGTACAAAATGCGTTGTCGAAGTGATGGTAGGGACAAACACCCTAATTCGAGCGGCGCCCCAAGGCGAACAAACAAAAGTAACCCTGTTTAAAGCACCAACAAAAGAGAAATCATGAGAAGTTTTTCAAATTGGCTAGCCTTCCTCATTTGGACGCTCGTCTTTGTCTTTCCAGTCCAAGCTGAAGTTTCCTACAGCCAAGTGAAGGAGAGCCTGGAAGGTCGCCACTGGGATCCGCCTAAATCCTACGCAACTCTGGGTGAGGAAGAGATCCCCCACTTACTTAGTATTATCCAAGATGATTACCTTCCCAATTACTACCGATTTCGTGCTCTGAGAGTTCTGGAGCATTATCCCACTCCAGAGGTTTCTACTTTTTTGGAATCTTTGCTTCAACCGACTGCACCACCCCTTCTGTTGCGGCACGGACTGGAAGCCTATGCTTCTGCATTTTCAGCGGATCAACCAAAGGCCGTTCGTGATCTAGCGTGGCAATTTCATGATCACCCTGATCCTGAATTGCGTCTAACTGTTGCGAGAGCCATTCGGACAATCAGTCCTGACGAATTCGATCTTTTGATCCAGCAGGAACCAAAAGATTGGGTCCGTCAAGCTGCCCTGCAATAAGGCACCTTGCCGCTGCCCACAGCTATCCTCCCTCAGAACCGAACGATCCTTGCCTTAGGATCAACGGGGCTCCTATCCATCTGCTCTCCTGCACTCAACTGGAGTGGCACATCTTTGCTGATCTGGGTTTCTTTGGTCCCGCTAGGTATAGCTCTGTATGGAGCAACTACCAAGCAGGGAGCCTGGCTTGGTGGCTGTTTTGGAACAATGCTTTGGATCAGTCAAACCTGGGGACTTCACACCACGCTGACTTATCAACCAGGTTTGCCATGGTGGATCTCAATCATTCTGTGGCTTTTTCTTTGTTTCATTGCTGGCATTCCCTATTTGATTTTTGGGCTACTAATAACCCGTCTGAACTGGATTGAAAAGCCAGGTGGAGCGTTACGGACTGCATTGTTGTGGGTTGGTTTGACCGAGTGGGTGCCTTCTCTTGCACCCGTTTTTCCTGTCCATGCCTTCGGCCAACAGGCAGCTTGGTTACAGGTTGTTCACTGGGGAGGAACCCCCACCCTGCATCTACTGTTGATCTGGGTCAACTGGCTGATTGTGCATAGCTTTTTGCGCTTCAAGCATGACTATCGGAGATTGAGGAATCATCTGATTTTGATAGCTTTCATACCGGTGATCATTTTCAGTTGGGGTAGTTATGAATTACACAGAAGTCAAAACGGACCCTTCCAAGAATTACAAATTGGCTGGGTTCAACCTAATTTCACCTCGATTCCAAATGAGGAAAATCCTGTTTCAAAAAATCAGCTGCTAAGTCTTTTGAAACAAAGCACTGAATTGATTCAGACTGACCCAAACATTGAAGCAGTTTTCTGGCCCGAGGTCCCATTTCCACTATCTTGGGTGGATCAGGTGGAGCAAAGGCAACAGATCAGACAAGCCGTTGTAAAGTGGCAGCGTCCTCTTTTCATGGTTTCCAGCACAGTTGATGATCCCAAAGTGATTCGGGGGGAGCAATTCGCTTACTACAATGTCGCCCAAATGATTGGCTCAACCGGCATTGTACGAGCCTCACAAACCAAGCAAAAGTTGGTACCTTTCGGTGAATATCTACCTGGGGAAGAGAGTTTCCCGTTCCTGAGAGATTGGCTTCCAAATGCCCGTCGTTACCTGGCTGGTAGTAAACTCAACTTGCTGCCCTTGTCGGAAGGCAGTTCCATCTTGGCAGCCATCTGTTATGAAATTGGATTTGAATCAATACTCAAGCAAGCCTTAGAATCTAGGGTTCGTGTTGTATGGAACCCCGTCAATGATGGCTGGTTTCCCTCCTCAATGGCGGCTTGGCACCGAGCACTTGCTCAATTCAGCAGTGTAGAAATCGGGTTGCCACT
>CAJXNF010000143.1 GCA_913056375.1 uncultured Pseudomonadota bacterium
ATAATTGTAGACTCTCCTACAAACAGGGGCTCTTGAGGATTCAATGGAAAGCTGAGCATCAACTGTTGAGCAGCACTTTCGATATCATTAAATCCGAGTTCAACAGCTGCCTGGACATAAGACTCTAGGGCTGAGTGTCCATCCAATTCGATAATCTGGTTGTTTTCAACTTTTGTGATAAACATTGGTTCCCCAATCACCAGGGCGGATTGAGTAACTCCTACTTGGTAACGAAATTCCCCAATTAGCGTCATTCCAGAGATGCCATGCTCAACGATTTCTTCCTGTCCCAGTTGGACAGAGCGATTCCAAGCACCATCATCACAGGAACCGGCACCAAAAACTTGCGGCTGATTGCTTGTATAGCGCAGGGTATTGATGAAATTATGTGGAGTTTGCTGATAGGCATCAGGGAAGAAGAGGAAAAGGGGCTCTTCACACTTCAGCCCTTCAAGAAATTCACGAAGTTGGTGAGCCACACTTGGAGAATGCTCTCGACGCTGGCAAGTTGTTAGGGCATTGGTTCTGATTTCTGGGGTCTGGGCCAATAAGATGACAAGACCTGGTTCCCCAAAAATTTCCCCATTTTCAGAAAGTACACCACCTGCACTGCAACCGGCCCATTGGGTTCCGGGTGTATTCTCAACCAGGATTTGTCGAATCTTCTCAGCCTGATCGAGATGCTCAGCTGAGAAGAAGATCAATCCCCAATCAACAAAGCCCTGAACTTTCATGCGGGCTTGTTGGAGGGCTTCTTCGACTGCCTGAACGGAGTTAGATTTACGGGAACTTCCTGTCCCGATAGCGCTCATGAACTAAAATCTCCAGTGACTTCGCCGTTCAGTAATGATTGGTTTCGAGTCGGGGTTTGTTTTCAATGGAATTCTCAGTTTCGATGCTGAGGAATTTTATCTGCAGAAAACCATTGAGTTGTTTCTTTTGAATCCAGCAGATCAAAGCTAACAAAAAGCGTTTTCAAAGGCCATGAATTTCATGATCTAACCGATCTCTTCTTCAAAGAGTGGAGATCAATTTACTAGCCTCATTTTCAAAAGATAAATTATGGAAAAAGTGATTAAATCAGAAAAGGAATGGAGGGATCAACTGACCTCAGAGGAATTTTACGTTTGTCGCCAAAAAGGCACCGAGCGGGCCTTCACTGGGACTTATAATCAATATAAGAAACCTGGAACCTACGTCTGCACATGTTGTGGTCAGTCATTGTTTGATGCAAACGATAAGTTTGATTCTGGCACAGGATGGCCGAGTTTTACGCAACCAATAAATCCAGAAGCAGTGGCAACTGAAGTGGACCGGAGTCATTTTATGGTTCGAACTGAGGTCCTTTGCGCCCGTTGTGATGCGCATCTTGGCCATGTGTTCGAGGATGGCCCAGCCCCAACAGGCCTTCGCTTCTGTATGAACTCCATTTCGCTGAAACATCAGCCACTTCCGTCAGATGGGACAGAATGAACCCCAAGCAATCTCCTGTAGTCCTGCTTCATGGTCTGGCTTGTGATCCATACCTCTGGGAAACAACGGAAGGACATCTTCAAAGAGCTGGTTTTGAGGTCCACCAACCTCTTATGCGGAATCAAGATTCTATCTTCAAAATGGCTGAGTTTGTTTTGGAGGAGGTCGAGGGAGAATTCATTCTTGGGGGACTTTCAATGGGTGGCTATGTCTCCTTTGAAATTTGGAGACAGGCTCCGGAACGTGTAAAGGCCCTGATTCTCTGCGATACAAAACATCGACTAGACACTCCAGAGCGCGTAAAAGCCCGTGAACAAACAATGCGGCTGGTGGAAAAAGGAAAATTTGATCAGATGGCTAGCCTTTTCCACGGGATGCTAACTGCTCCGGATTATCTAAATGATGTCCAGAAATCAGAGAAGTTGATGGCGATGATCTATCGGACTTCTCCCGAAGAATATTTAAGGCAGCAAACTGCAATTTTTAACCGCCCAGACAGTACTGAAACCTTGGCAACGATTGACTGCCCTACCCTAATTCTGTGTGGTGAGCTTGATCAAATCACTACTCCTGCGATTCATCAGGAGATGGCTGGCAAAATACCCAGATCCCAACTTGAAATCATCTTAGGGGCTGGGCACCTATCCACTCTAGAAGCCGGTGACAAGGTTGGACCGCTCATCTGTAATTGGATACTGGGGTTAGCCGATTGATGAAAATTTTTCTCATCATGGAATCACTCTGAAAATCCAAGCTCCATCAGCAAAACTAAGGAAGGACACTTTAATTGAGTTCAAATGAACCCATGAATTTCTAGAAGTTTAGATTCCTTGACTTGCCTTCGGCTTGAGCGGAGCATGGACTGCCTAGGTGATAATTTGCCTGCTTGAATGTTGGAGAGTTTTATCGACTGCCTGCTTAGGAATATTTTTACCCATAGGAGTCAGACATGCTGAAGCAATCGATCATCGAACTTTACGATGAATACACACACTCTGGTTTACCACGACGTCATTTTCTGGAAAGATTGGCCCAATTGGCAGGGGGAACTACCGCCGCTCTAGCTCTGCTGCCAGTGTTAGAGAATAACTATGCGATGGCCCAGGTAGTTGCGGAGCAGGATGTCCGGCTGACGACTGGGACTATTGAAATTCCGACCCCAAATGGTCCTATTCAAGCTTATGTTGCAAAACCAAAGAACACAGGAAAGCTGCCGGCTGTAATTGTGATTCATGAGAATCGTGGTTTGAATCCACATATCATGGACGTTGCTCGGAGAGCAGCGGTGGAGGGTTATTTAGCTTTAGCACCTGATGCGCTAAGTCGTACGGGCGGTACTCCCAGTGATCAGGATCAGGCGCGCAGCTTGATTCGGGAGCTGGATATGGGGGTTACCCAGCAGGACTACTTGTCTTCAGTCAGCTTCGCAAAAAATCACAGCGATAGTTCTGGAAGAGTTGGCTGCGTCGGTTTTTGTTGGGGAGGTGGGATGGCAAATCAATTGGCTGTACACTCAACTGATCTTAGTTGCTCAGTCTCATTCTACGGAAGTCAAGCCAGCGCCGAGGATGTGCCCAAGATGAAAATTCCGTTAATGTTACACTATGCGGGCCTCGATGAACGAATCAATAAAGGCATTCCTGAATTCATCAATGCACTGACGGTAAACGCTGCCCCTTTCACAATGCATATGTACCCCGGTGTCAACCACGCCTTCCATAATGACACCAACGGCGCACGTTTCGATCAAGATTCAGCAAATCTGGCCTGGCAAAGAACGGTTGCATTCTGGAACCACTACCTCAAGATCTAGTACCTACCTTGATTACCGGGCTTTAAGCCCGGTCCGCTGATCAGATCACTCTATAGGTTCCTATCCATCTAGCCGAATTGTTTATTAAAATCATCAGTTGACTAAATTATTGTTCAGCGAAAACATGTTATTTTTCAGATATCATGCTTAGCGAAGCATTGATGCATGATGTAGTTTTTAACAACGAAAAAATCACCTGTAGAGAAAGAGAAGTTAGAAAAAATATTTAAAATTATTTTGCAAGTGCGAAAAAATTAAGTAAACTTACTAAACATCAGTTGGTAATTTATTCACAATTTTTTCTACAGGAGACAATATGCTTCCCGCATATCAAGGATATCAAGAAATTGAGCTTCAACGGTACTTCCAGAGTGAGTATCGAGATGACTGGGAGTTTGCAATGATCCAGTTTGTCAACGAGCGAGAAGAGAGAAAAACTGCATCAGTTCGTCAGTTTTTTATCAAGGCTTGGCAAGGTCTGCTAGATTTTGCTGGTATCCACAAGCACTACGGGCTTGATCACAAGCATCCTCAAGCCATCTAATCATCGATTGAAGGCAGGGGGTCTCGTCAAAGATGCGGGGCCTTCCTGCTTACCCAAATTTTCAAACAATCATTGTTCTGGTCAACAACCTCAATCTACTCCCACCTAGTTCTAAATTTTTAGTTTAGCTCAATTTACAAAGGCTAAATCAGGCCTAATTTGTACTCTCCAAAAATCCTCCATCAATCTCCTCTTTATTATCGGAAGAAAATCCAAGGGTGGACACCCAAAGGGATCTACGGCAGACTAATTCCCATTGGTTTAATGAGTGTCATGTAAATTCGACTCTTCAATCACCCGCTCTTGATGTTTAGCAAACTCTCCCAATCGTCTCAGTTTTGGATAACGTTGGCCCTAGTGGTGGCTGTCCATCTGCTTATAATATTTATAGCGCTGATGGATTATCGAACGATGGATCCCGCCTCGTCGAAAGAGGATGTTGTAGAGCCTGAAGTGGTGAAATCAGAGTCTCCTTGTGATGGAAAGGATCTGACTGGCAAGAACAGAGAGGTAGTTGGGGATCGGGTGAACCTGAGAGTCGGACCTGGAACCAAGTTTGAGAAGGTTACTTACGTAAATCCGAACGATTCAGATCAGGAGTTGGTGGCGAGGTTGGAGTCTGGTATGAGAGTTCTAGAAGAGTGTGTCTCAGGGGATTGGGCAAGAGTGATGGTTGATCGACCAGCCCGTTACAAAGAAAGCCACCAAGGCTGGGTTGCTCGGGAGTATTTACGCTAAAAATTTTTACACTTCAGGTGTAATCAGGCTCTTTCACACCATAGTTTCCACCAAGTGTTCTGAATGCTTCCTCCAAATATGCCGGAATTGGGACTCCACGATCGGATCTTTCCTCTTTAACTCGCCACTCACGATCTCCGGGTGCCATAACCTCCATTCCATCTTGCGCTGGCAAAGAACGCAGTTCCTGTAAATAGTTCTGCATCAATTCCATGAAAGTGGAACGAGAGACAAACAGATCCGGCTTAAGAACCATGAAAAATTGGCCAAGATGCCTGGGAATGGACATATCGTCAGAGTTCATCTTTAAGATTTGTGAGCAAAAAGGCATTCCCGTTAGAGGTGAACAAAGCACTTCAATCATCCCCCCCAGAGCCGCACCCTTGTAGCTGTAGTCGTTACCACCAAAGGACTTAAGCGCAACGGCTTCTTTGTGATTCTTCGTTGGTTGTCCGTTTTTATCGACGGCAATATCGTCAGGTAATGGTCGTCCTTGAGCTCCATAATCAGCCACACGATTCCAAGGAACGCAGCTTGTCGCCATGTCTATCAGGTAAGGCGTATCATTGTCTAATGGTGCTGCGAAGGCGATGGGGTTTGTGCCATGAAAGGGCTTTTTTGATCCATGAGGCAAAACAAGTGTGTCTGTGTTAGAAAATCCAAAGGCCAGGAATCCCTCATTTGCAGCTTCTTCAACGTAACTACCAAGAGCTCCGAGATGGGAGGAGTGAATCACTGAAATCATACTGATCCCATAAGTTTTGGCTCTTTGAATTCCCTCCTCAATCGCCCGATAAGATGCATAATGTCCGAAGCCGTTGTCAGCATTGACCTCAACTGCGACTGGGGTTACTTCCCTCACTTCTAGATGCGATTTTCCATTGACACGCCCTCCTCGAACAACCTTTTCATAGTGTGGTAGTAATCGTACACCATGGCTATCCACACCTTTTATAGAGGCTGAGCAGAGAGCTTTGGCAACTGCTGAAGCGCTCTCACTTCGGGTTCCTGCTTTTTCCAGAACAGTTATCAGGAACTGGTTTAATTCCTCCACGGAGGAACGCTTCATTTGATGTTCCCAGTCTCGATTTGCGCTCATCGAATGTCTCTGTTGATTAGGCTATTACAGTTTGCCGTAGTACTGAACGGACTCCATTCTCCGTTAGTTCTTGAAGGACTGAGGTAAGTTGCTGAGAGAAAATAGTATGATTTGCCAGGTCCCTGCCGAAGATTTCCTCTATTTGCAGTAATTGATTAACGTACTCTGAAGTTTTTTCACTATTCAACTGACCATTCAGGAATCCAGACTCTTGGGCAAGCTGTTGCAGCTTTGGAGTCAGGGGGTCCTGTACCTCAAAACTATTCCCATTCTCCTGAATTCCCGTCACATAGCGCATCCATCCTGCAATGGCGAGCAGGATCCTTTTTGGAAGTCGATTGGCAGCAAGATGATCACGGAGGGTGCCTAATAATCGTTGAGGAAGTTTCTGAGAGCCATCCATCGCAATTTGATAGAGGCGATGGTGGAGCTCTGGGTTTTGATAGCGTGCCATCAGGTCATGGGCATAGGACTGAAGATCAATCCCTGAGGGCATGCTTAGAGTTGGAATGATCTCATCCTGCCACATTCCAAGAAGGAGCTGTTGAAAATCAGAATCATTAGCGGCATCA
Source organism: uncultured Pseudomonadota bacterium (assembly GCA_913056375.1). Taxonomy (GTDB): domain Bacteria; phylum SAR324; class SAR324; order SAR324; family NAC60-12; genus JCVI-SCAAA005. The sequence goes on from CAJXNF010000143.1 coordinate 6,240, forward strand.
GCAACAAACTCGTGGCCTGCCATGAAGCCTAAGTAAGCCAGGGTAGAGTGTGTGCCATTAAGCATTCTTAATTTCATATGCTCGAATGGTGTTACATCATTAACCATGGTTACCCCGACATCTTCCCAAGCCGGACGACCTGCACAGAAATTATCCTCGAGGACCCATTGAGAAAAACCCTCAGTGACTACAACCCCTTGATCTTCTAAGCCAAGCTGCTTTTGCACATTCTGACGATCTTTCTCTGTAGTTGCAGGTACGATCCGGTCAACCATTGAGCTTGGGCAGGTAACTCGTTCATCGATCCAGTCCGCAAGCTCAGCATCACGAAGTTTTGCAAATTCGATGAGTAGTCCCCTCAGCACTTTGCCGTTGCTCGGCAGATTGTCACAACTAACGATGCTGAACGGACCTAAATCTTGTTTCCAACGCCGATAAAGTGCTTCACAAAGATAACCCAAGGCGGAGCTAGGTTGATTTGTGTTTTTGAGATCAGCTATTACTTGAGGATGTTTCTGGTTTAAACGACCCGTAGCTGGATCGTGGCAGTAGCCCTTTTCTGTGACTGTTAAGGAAACAATTTTGGTTTCTGGGTGACAAAGCCGATTGAGAACAGCTGCTGGGCTCTCAGGAGCACAAAGTACCTCACGAACTGCTCCGATGACTTCCATCCGCTGCCCGCTGCGATCATTTTCCACCAGAGTGTAGAATCCATCTTGGGGAGCCAATTGATCTCGCACATTTGGGCTTCTAAGACTAATCCCGGAGATAGTCCAGTTCCCAGGGTATAGGCTCAGTAACTTGTCAGTATACCAAGCCTGGTGAGCACGATGAAATGCGCCGATACCGAGATGAACCATACCAATCCCACAGGATTCTCGGGGGTAGCGATTAGCAAATTTTTCTTGCAGTGCTACTGCGCGACTCATTTTTCCTCATTGAATCGATAAGCTTTCTTTACG
>CAJXNF010000144.1 GCA_913056375.1 uncultured Pseudomonadota bacterium
TGCGGCGCGGGCTTTGAAAGCGGGGAAGGTGACGGTGAACAGCTATGGGGAAGGGGATATCTCTACCCCATTTGGTGGTTATAAACAGTCTGGCTTTGGTGGTCGTGATAATGGTCTGGCCGCTCATGACCAGTTTACAGAGACAAAAACAATCTGGCTTGATTTGGCGGACACCGCACCGGATCAGATCTGATGGTTCTGTCCCGCACGGTTGCCAGGCTTCCTGTTGATCCCGGTCCTGCGGCATGGGATGACCTTCTTGGTTCCTGCTCTCACTATCCGCAGGCTGACGGAAGGATCACTGCGGACTGGCTGGTAATCGGGGGTGGTTTTGCTGGATTATCCGGGATTTTTGGTCTCATTACCCTCATGGCAACGATTGGCTTGTTCATCCTTTGGCGATTCGTTCCTGAACCAGAAAATCCATCCAGAACCCCAAACACACCAACCCTAGAAATGATCAAATCCGTATTGGTCTTGCCTTCTATTCGAACAATTGATTTTGGGGCATTTGTTTGTAGCACAGGACTTTCAGCCGTTTTTTTCATGATTCCAATCCAACTTGCAGAGCAGGGTTGGATAAGCTCTGAGCTATGGCAAATTTATCTTCCGATGCTGTTGAGTGGGGGCTTGATCATGGTTGGAGCAGCGATTGTAGCAGAGACTAAAAATCGCTTTCGTGAAGTGATGTTTCTGGGAGTTGGTTTTTTGGTAGCCTCCGTTTTCTGTTTAGCTTTTTTTCATGAGTTTCAGGACAATTTCTTTCTGATTGCAGGGCTCTTCCTGTTCTTCATGGGCTTTAATGTTTTTGAGCCACTCTTCCCTTCCCTCGTTACGCGGCTGACGAACCCAACAACCAAAGGCACTGCTAGTGGTGTTTACAATTTTTGTCAGTTTGTAGGTCATTTTGCAGGAGCAGCAATTGCTGGAATTTTCTACTCTACTAACCTGTTTTTTCTGCTGGGTTTGCTCCTGATGATAAATCTAAGTTTTCTCTTTCTGCTCTACAAAGACTTCCAGAATCCCGCACCCCGTCAGAAGTAAACTGCGATAAACCTATCTGATTCAGAAAGATTTTGTCTAGGGTAACTGGAAGAATTCAGGGATCTTGTGGGTTCTCAAAAAAATTGAGAGCGTGACCTACTGAAGTCTGGCCTCAGCAAACCAAGTTCTCTATTTTTCAGAGTAATGAAGCGGGGTAATTTAGGCGTTGGTAGGTTGTGGATTCGTCGAAGAAGGCTCCACTGAATCTTGGGGAGGCATTGTGGATGTTGCAGCTACCGTTGCGATTGCGTCGGGATTACCCTCAGGAGTTGGTGGCTGGGTTTGTTGTGAAGTTACAGGAGCGCTACTGGGTGCCGAAGGCTGCACTGCGCCCTTGTTGCCATAGGTCTGCACTTTGCGACTTGGATCAATCAATTCAACGAATTGTGGTTGTCTCAACAATTCAAAAAGCTTCAAACTCGCCTGCCCATCCGTTAGTTTGTCTTCAATTCTATCGATCAACTCCTCAGCATTTTTGACGTTCAATGATTTGACTTCAGGAATCCTCAGCAGCAGAGCTTTCTCGTGATCATTCATTTGAGCAACCTGCTTCTCAAGCCCTTGAATAAAACCCTGAATCGCAGGCTCAGGTAAGTTGTCCTGCCGAGCATTCAAATTTTCCAACCGAGAAACAATCTTCAAATAAGCGGACATATCCTGTAGCTGGGCCGATTTTGGAGTCCCCCCCAAAGCATTCATTGCACCCGTCTTTGGGACAGCAACACTTTCTACTTTTGAATTCTTGGAAGCTTTCTGCTCTCCATTTCCGCTAACGACCGACTGTTTGACTTGCATCTCAACTCAATGCCAAATGTTGAAAACGAATACTCTATTTTTCACTTTGAGATTCAAATCCTGCGCCAGTAGTCAGGAATCTCAAGGGCTTAAATGGTATAGAACGTGTTCGATTCGTTGCTCACCATTAATTCAAAAGCTCTTGGCTCTTTTCCAGTACCTATGTTACCTTCAGAGAAATTTTCTGCTCTGGCCGGTGTTTCTCCGGTTTCTGTACCGCCTCTATCAATTCTTACGACATGACCACAGAAGAAAGCACTCAGGAAAATCAGGATCAAGATCCACAAGAACTCCTGCACCAAATGGAAGAAACTGCCTGGCGTCAGGGACAGCCGGGACTCGAATTTTTCTTCACATATCTGATGGTTGAGATCAAATTTCCCAACAACAATGATGATTCAACTTGGGAATTGAACACTCGAGGTCTGGACATTGATGCACTCCGAAAAGCTATCCAGAGAGAACAGGATATGATGCAGCAGGTCCTGCAAAATGATTCTTTCCCTTGGGTGAAGTTTGGAATGGAGACCAAACTTGTCAACGCTGCTGAAGTTCAGGAGTACCCCTACAATTTTGCAGATCTGATTTTTGTGAGCTTGTCACTCCCTGCTTGGGTGATGCCACCGCAACGACCGAAACTCCTGGCCAAACTCAGAAATATCCTTGTGCTCTATCGAAACAACAACCCAGATGCGATTATTGTTACGATAACGAAGCACGCGCCTTTTCGACTCAAAGATCGACTCTCCTACCAATGGGGAGAGCTTAGTCGTGAACTGGGAGGAATTGGAAACAAGGGTGCCATCACTCGTCTCGTTGCCCAGCAACTAGCTTCCACAAGTGTTCTGCAATCTTATCTTGATGGAGAGCACACTACACAAAAGATAAAGAACCAGACGCGGTTAGAAGACCTTCAGAACCATTTGGAGTCCTTGCAATACGGTCAAACCAGCATGAGATTGATCGTCTGCATCGAAAACCAGCTACATGATACCTACGCTAAGCGCGTGAATGCAGTACTGAGGAATAATAAATTCAGTAAATTCATGGTGATCAAAGAGTCTGCATTGAAGCCGGAGGTATTGCGGAAATGCGACTTCATGATCCTGCTTGGCTTTGAAGCCTCCGAAGAGCTCAAGAAAACCAAGGAATACCAGCAGCGCCAAAAACGAATCTACGAAGTGGATCTTGATCATCCGAAGGGATTACCAGACGTTCCGGTTCGTTATGAAAACATGACCAACAAGCTGGAAAAGCGCTACCTAGAACTAAGAGAGAACCTCAAGGAAGAGCGCTACAGTGAATACTTCCAGTTGATTTTCCAAAAGTATGAGTCTTATCAGGATATTGCTGCAAATCAGTATGAGATTGATCAGGAGCTAACCAAAATACAAGCTTTTGGCCGCAAACTCGCCAAGGGCTACTTCAATCTTATTGAGTCAATCCTTCTGCTGGGCACAAGACGGGCTCATGTGGTTACCCGCTTCGGCGGCATCATGCTACAAATGACCCGCTACCTTGTTGTGGACGACTTCTCGCCAGATATCATTGACCATCTGGCAAAAAAAGGCTTCCCACGTCATCAGCTGACCTACATGAATTCTCTCGATTTTCTTCAGGTATTCCTGAAGCACAAATTAGAGAATCCCAAGTTGGCCAACGCCCCTACGGAAGCGGCTTACATGCACTTTCTTCAAAACGCCCAATTCTTCAGAAAGTTTGAGGTCGTCTTCATCAACGGATGGAATCTAGAGGAAAGTGGAGATTTGGTGATCAAACTCCGCACTTGTGCTGTGGCAGATGACGAGAATCACAATCCTACTCCAACGGTCAGTTCCGAAAACTTACACACCCTTCTCTCTACCCCAAAAGAGAAGCTGCTCAGAATGATTCTGCCGGATAAAGAAGGTAAGGAAACGGATAAAGATCGGGAGAAGGAAGAGAATGTTATAAATACTCTAAATGGCACACTAGCGCTCACAGAGTTGACACCTTTAGCAAAAATGATGGCCAAAAAGAAAAGCCACTCGTTTAAAGTTAAGTCTCTGAATGACCAAGAAAGCAAGCTCCTCGAGGAAATGAGGTCAGATGAAACTTTTGAAGGTGAAAAAGCACTCGCAGAGAACAACTATGGTCAGGAGTTGTCAGGGGCCATCACGGCGAAGAGTGTGCCTTCTTCCAGACTACAGAAAACAGATCAAACTCAGGATGAAGAGGAGGTTGTCCGAAAACTAAACCCAGAAGAGGAGCTCTTTGGTTCGATTATTCAGTACCGACTCAATTCTCTGAAAATTCATAGCTTTGCTTGTGGAATCCGTTGGTTGGCAATGCTGGAGAACAGGAAGGTTATTTCTTTCCTGAAGACTCAGCCCAAAGCACAGGATATGTCCTTGGAAGAATTACTCGAATTCGGCCGAGTGTGCATTGTAAGTGAAGACAAACCTGTTGAAGAAGCTGGTATCCGAGCTGCGCTCAGTGTTGGAGATTTTCCAGAGCGGCTGGTTTACATGCGAACTCTTCTTGGCAAAAGAGAATTCGAGGCAGAAAATTTCCTACTCTACATCGTGGATTGTGAGTGCTACTTATTTGAAGACATCATGCGCTTCTTATATGCAAAAAATCTTTCCTTAGCGGCTCCAATTCCAGTCTTGCTGTTGATGTCGGAAAACTTCCAAAAACAGATACAGAAAGGGGAAGACACCCTATTGGCTCACATGGCAGGTATCGAACCCAGAGAGGAGCAGGTCAACCCAAAGGGCTTCCCAATCTCTAATCGTATTGATTCCTTGGAAGATGAGCAGAAAGTTAAGCACATCATCCGCGGAGTGCTTGGCCTACCCCTTGGATTCTACGAAAAATTTGAACAGAAAAAATTCGGAGGCAGTAGTACTGCAGAAGGTGGCACTGTAAGCGCGCCCACCTCCAAAGAAGTCTCCGAAGAAGCCATCCAAGAAGAAATGAAAGACATGGACTGGTCCAAATTCCCACTTTAAAAATCTGCCGGATTTACCAGTAAAACCGGCATTTTTCATGAAGTTCAGTCCGACCCTCCAGAGCATCGGCGCCCTGCAACTCCTGCTGGCCGCCGTACTCTTGATTCCTCTGTTAATATCTCTGATTTACGGCGAAAGTGATACACCAGCGATCCTAGCTGCAATTGGCATTGCGGTTTTGATCGGTGGTCCTCTTTGGTGGTTTAATCGCCAATCACGCAATTTACAATTCCGAGACACGGTGCTGATTGTCACCCTTGGTTGGTTCAGCATTTGTCTAGTTGGTTGTCTCCCCTTCGTTCTTCACGGAAGTATTCCCAGTCTGACGGATGCCTTTTTTGAGGTCATGTCAGGACTGACAACCTCCGGATCCACAATTCTCGATGACATCGAAGCTCTCCCACATGGGTTGCTGTTCTGGCGCTCCATGACTCATTTTCTGGGAGGGATGGGAATGATTGGCCTGTATTTGTTGATTTTCTCTTACGTGGGAAGTGGAAACCTTCAGATGTACCGCATTGAGTCCGCCCCTGGTCAAGGGGGAACTGGTGATAAAATGCTTCCGAACGTGCGGTTAACGATGAAGTGGCTTTGGGGAATTTATCTACTTTTGAATGGAGTCTGTGCGATTTTGCTCTGGTTCGGTGGGCTCTCTTGGTTTGATGCCGTCTGCCACGCCTTTAGTGCCGTCGCTACAGGAGGCTATTCAACATTGAATGCCAGCGCAGGTGGGTTTGGAAGTGCTTACGTTGAATGGATTTTGTGCCTCTTCATGTTTTTGGGAGGAATGAATTTTGTCCTTCACTACCAAGCTCTTAAAGGGAATTGGCAGTCTTTAGCCAAAAGCACTGAACTCAAGGCGTATCTGATGATTTGCTTTGTCCTTGGGGTTGGGGTGTCCGGTCTACTTTGGCTGAACGGAACAAACTCTAATCTGCTGGACGCCTTGCGCTATGGCTTCTTTCAGGTGCTCTCCCTACTCACAACCACAGGCTATTCCACAACAGACTATGAACTGTGGCCACAGGCGGCACAGATGTTATTGTTTTTCTGCCTGTTCATTGGAGCTTGCTCCGGATCAACAACGAGCGGGATTCGCATCGTCCATCTTGTGCTGTTGATTCGATTCTTGGAGCGCTTGCTTCATCGGATGGCCCGACCACACGCGGTTCAATCAATCTTGATTGATGGCAAACCGGTTGAAATGTCCGTGGTAAATGGCGTGCTTGGCTTCATCGTTCTGCAGATGCATGCCGTTGTCATCGGAGGGGTTTTTCTGAGTATTCTTTCACCAGAGATGGATTGGTGGTCTGGTCTCAATATGATGATGGCTTCGCTCTGGAACATCGGACCAGCTTTTGGAGATGTCGGGCCGACTGAAAACTACGCTCATGTCTCAGACGCTGGAACTTGGTTTCTTTCCCTGATGATGTTGGCAGGACGACTGGATATCATCACGGTCTTAATCCTCTTCTCACCTGCTTTTTGGAAAAGTCATCGTTGATTCCGTTCACCCTACTGGACATTTATTAGGGCTTTCTGCATATTGCCGTTCACGGAGACGGATGCGTCACTGGTGGGCGCCCCGGACTTCAAACCCGCGTGTATGGCTCTAAAACAGTCATTGGTAGGTTCGATTCCTACTCGTCTCCGCCAACAAACAAATCATAAGCTGATACAATACTAAATCAACTCGAATGGCATAGAGCACTCCCCTCAATAGCGGTCAGTGAACACGCCAAGGGTCTAAATCAAAATTCATTCTGGGAGAAAGAACATGGGCTACCAGGTAGAGCACCGAGAATCGATTGAAAACCCAGAATCTTTCTGGCGAAAACAGGCTGAGGCCATTGACTGGTTTGAGTTCCCACAGGCGATTCTTTCTCAAGATAGCAATCAATCCTATCGCTGGTTTGAAGGTGGTAAACTGAACACCTCCTACCTGGCACTGGACCATCACGTCAATTCAGGAAGAGCTGAGCAACCCGCCCTGATCTATGACTCCCCCGTCACTGGTCAACAACAGACTTTCACCTACTTAGAGTTGCGTGATGAAGTTGCTCGTTTTGCAGGTGTCCTGAAAAATCACGGCGTTGTTAAAGGGGATCGGATCATTGTCTACATGCCGATGATACCACAAGCCATCATTGCCATGCTGGCCTGTGCTCGACTAGGAGCAATTCACTCCGTAGTGTTTGGCGGCTTTGCCCCAAATGAATTGGCCGTTCGTATCGATGATGCTCGTCCAAAACTTTTGGTAACAGCGTCCTGCGGAATCGAGGTTCAAAAGGTCATTCCCTACAAACCACTTGTGGATGAAGCGATTCAAAAGTCCAAC
>CAJXNF010000145.1 GCA_913056375.1 uncultured Pseudomonadota bacterium
GATCAGCTGGTTAGCTTCCCACGTCCAGTTCACCGCACATGCTACGCCTTCAGCGAGTTCTGGGGCGATTTGCACCGACTCCTCGTCGCAGAGGTTGTAGTTCTCAGCTCCGCCACCGCTGATGATTTCGATGGGAATGCCATGCTCCCTGCAGAGGGAGACGGTCGCACTCAGTTTTTCCATGGAAGCAGAGATCGAGCGTACTTTTTCGTCAGGATCGGCAATGGTTGCGGTGTGGCCTTCCCAAGCCATCAAGCCCCTGTTGCGGATGAATTTCAAATCACGGATTGCCTGGTAAAAATCCAACACAGGCTGACCTGGATCCAGACCAGCTCGGTTCATCCCAGTGTTGACCTCTAGCAGTACATTCAGAGTGACCGCAAACTTTTCAGCAATCCGATTCATCAACTGTACGGTTTCCAGATGGTCGACCGCCACGATGATTTCATTGATTCTGGAGAGCTGACAAAGCCGCTCGATCTTCTGTTCTCCTACGACCTGATTGGCGATCAGGATGTTTTTCACTCCGGCTGCGGTCATCAACTCTGCCTCACTCAACTTGGCACAAGTGACTCCAAAGGCTCCGGCATTGATCGCAAGCTTGGCGATTTCAGGGATCTTGATGCCCTTGGTGTGAGGCCGCCATTCCAAGCCTCGGGACTTAAAGTATCCGGCCAGGTACTGGATGTTTGACTCCATGATGTCGAGGTCGACCCACAGGCAAGGCGTGTCGTAATGGTTGAGTTGCATAAGGGATCTACTTGAAATTAGCCGTCGATGAAATATTGAAAGTCGGTCAGTTGACCTTCGCGCTTAATGCGTAGGGTAATCTTTTCTTCCAACTGCAAGGCTTCAAAGAGTTTGAGCGCCTTGGGTAGGCTATCCACCGTAAAGCCATTGATTTGCACAATCACATCTTTGTTTTTCAGTCCCAATTTTTCGTAGATGCTTCCTTCCCGAACAAAATCAAAGATAAACCAGGGTTTACCATCTTGCTCTATTGGAATCACCCTAGCGTCATTGAGTAGTGCATTGAGATTGGCCAGTTGCTGATTGACATAAGTTCTCTTGAGGCGAAAGATTCTTTGATCATCTGGAGGTGTTGCTAATTCTTCTATGACAATTTCAGCGTTTTGGCTGGTTTGGTTGTCTGATTCTTTGGCAGCAACAGTTTGATTGTCAGAATTCTCTGCTTCTAGCTCATTTGAATCTTCATTTTTTACAACTACGGGTTTAGGCGCATATTTTTCTAAAAAATTTTCGTTTGGAGCAAAGAAAAACTCTTTACTCACGGATGAAGAAAACCAAGGAGTGTGTTGGCCATTACTTCTTTGTGCAACATCAGCGCTCGTCTGTTCGAAGACTTCATTCAATTCGATCCGGACAGTTTTCATATGTTGTAGAAGAGATGCAGTGAATAACCCTTCAGGATCGTTTTTTTCAGCAAGTGTATTCGGAGCACACGCATAGGAAATGAGGGTATTTTCAGACGCTTTTATCTCTATCATCCCTGGAGTGACACCCTGTAGTCCTTCGATGAAAGGGTTGGGCGAGCACGCATCCAGAATGATGATGTTGATCTGATTGCCAGCAAACTTCATCTGCCCTAACAGCTTACCCAGAGGGACTGTTTTATAACGCACATCCTCAATACGAGTCAGCTTGATATCTATTGGTAGCAAGTAGTTTTCATTTTCAAATTGCACCACATGGCCAGCGTAGTAGAAAACGCTAACCCCTCCATTGTCCCTGAGTGAACGGCCGAACTGACGGATCGCTTTCTCTGTTTCGCGTTGCTTCGCATTGCCAAGCGTCGTCACTTGAAAGCCAAGGCTTTGTAGCTCGTTGCTCACTTGATTGGGAGTGGTGAGAGACGGTGGGCTATCTTTGGTATTCTGATAACTGGTGTTTTCTATTACCAAAGCTTGCCGGTAGACCTGACTGGAAAAATCATCTCCAGAATCAGTACTCTTCTGCTGTTGAGCTGAGGATAGATAGGGTAGTGAAGTAACAAGAATAAAAAGAAGGAGAACTCTACTGTGCATAGCTACTTTCATCATTAGACCTAGCTTCCAAGATAGACTTTTCAGAATTCTATTCTCCAATGTTTTCAGGCTGCTAACGTAATGTTTCATGTTTTCAGGAACGTCCACACAACACTCCCAAGGCGTTATCCAGCAAGTGAAGTCCTGCCTGTTTTTGTAGGCTGAGAATGGATTCGGGATGGAACTGTACGGAAGCAATTGGGAGTTGTCGATGTTGTAGCCCCATGATCACTCCCGAATCTGTTCGAGCGGTGACTTCCAACTCAGCAGGTAGTTGTTCTGGATCAACATAGAGACTGTGGTAACGTCCGGCTCGGAAAGGTTGAGGGAGTCCAGCGAACAGACCTGTCCCTTCATGATACACTTCCGAAGGTTGGCCGTGGCAAGGTTCGGCAAAGGTCAACAGCCGTCCTCCAAAGTGCTCAGCGATGCCTTGATGGCCCAGGCAAACCCCGAAGACAGGTAACTGGCGTCGTACTGCCTCCCCAACCAGTTGAGGAACCTGTTGATCTTGAGGTGTCTTGGGGCCCGGTGAGAGGAAGAGTAGATCTGGTTGGAACTGATCGATCATTTCATAGGGGAACCCAGCTCGGAGCGTAATCACTCGAGCGCCGGTCTGGCGTACATAACCAGCAAGGGTGTGGACAAAGCTGTCGTGATGATCCACGAAGAGCACGGTCTTGCCTTGCCCATTGACCGGCTCAATAACATCGCTGATCTGTGCTTTACTGCGGCCAAGAGTCGCATCGAGAAAGGCCGAGGCCTTGGTTCGGGTTTCCTGCTCTTCAGCCTTTGGATCAGAGTGGAAGAGCAAGGTTGCCCCAGCCCGAATCGTCGCCACCCCATCTTGCAGGTGAATTGTGCGAAGTGTCATTCCAGTGCTGGCGTAGCCGTTGAACCAGAGGAAGCCCACACAACCGCTGTACCAGCGACGTGGAGATTTTTCGAGATTCTCAATCGTCTGCATGGCGATTGGCTTGGGTGAACCGGTCACGGTACAAGCCCACATGTGGGTCAGGATCGCATCAATCGCATCGAAACCCTCAGCGAGTTGGCCCTCCACATGATCAACGGTATGGATCAGGCGCGAATACTTTTCAATCAGCCGTCGTCCCAGCAGCTTCACACTGCCTGGCACACAAATCCGAGACATGTCGTTGCGGTCAACATCTGTGCACATCGTGAGTTCGGATTCTTCCTTGGCAGAACCGATCAGGTTTTTGATCCGCTCTGCCGTCTCCATCGCGTCTTCCCCAACCGGCACTGTTCCTGAAATCGGGCAGGTTTCAAAACGTCCGTTGTTGACCCGAATGTACATTTCTGGTGAAGCCCCGACCAATTGTTCCTGACCAAAGTTGAGCAGAAAACTGTATGGGCTGGGATTGCGCTCACAAAGCCGCTGAAAGAGCGTCAGTGGGGTACTGTCGAAGCCAGCGGAGAACGCCTGCGAGAGTACAACTTCAAAGAAGTCACCACGCTGACAACCTGAACGGATCTGTTGTACCTTCTCTTCAAATTCACCCTCGTTGTGATCACACTGTACGGCTCCATCTGCCCGACCAGAGGCGATTGGAAAGGCAGCGCCAGTATTCAGGTGGGGCTCTGTCCAGCCTTCTGGGGTATAGATGCGATAGCAAATGCTGTAGGCCAGCTCCTTCTGGCGGTCGACCACAGCCAGGTCAGTGGGCAGGAAGAGATGGCAGTCCCGCTGATCTTCCGATCGAGCATGGAGTTGTGGCAGTTTTTCGAATTGAAACACCAAGTCATAGCCGAAGGCACCATAGAGTCCGAGATAGGGTTCGTCGGAACGAAACAGATCAGCGATGGCTCGAATGACGGAGAATAGGCTGGGTTGCCGGCTGCGCTCTTCTTCAGGGAACCAACCTGTCATGGGGCTTGTGACTCCGTGGAGAGCTTGAGGTGTGACCGTGAAGGACTCTAGGTGAGGGTGACCTTCCAGCACTTCCTGTAACAAGGGCAGCAGACGCTGACCATTCTTGTTCAGGGCATTGAGCGAAAAACTACGTTCCCGGGCAATCAACTCCAAGGGGGGATTGACGAAGCCAATGTCCCAGCGAGAATAGCGGTCAGGTACTTCGTAGTTACTGACCATCAACGCTCCCTTGTGGTTGTCGATCTGGTCTGTGATCCGTCGAAGTGCCGTGGAGGCGTCCAAGGGAGTAACGATCTTTTCTACGGGAATGCCTCGGTAGGTACTGAATCCGCTGGTTTCCATGCTGTGTTGTCGATTGAAGGATGGGAAGTGGATTGAAGAAAATAGAACTTAGCAACGATGCCAAGTTCTACCATGACTGTGGAAGCCTTACCAGGATGCTTCTGCTTGGGCAACAGCTGTGACAAAATTCGCCACTTTCTGTGGATCTTTACGACCCGGAGCGCTTTCTACTCCACTGGCAACATCCACACCGAATGGTCTCACCTGAAGGACGGCCTCTTCTACATTGTCTGGCCGCAAACCTCCAGCAAGGAGCAATTTGCCATGATCTCTCAAACGTGTGGCCACCTTCCAGTCGAAGGCGTGTCCCGTTCCACCATACTGTCCGGTCTGGGCGGCATCCAGCAGAAACAACTCTTGACCGTAGCTACGAATTTCCTCTTCTGCCAGATCATCAGCCACCCGAAAGGCTCGAAACCAAGCGGCTTGTAAGGCATGGGCAAAGCCTGGACTCTCGTCGCCGTGCAGCTGGGCGATGTGCAATCCGGTCTGTTGGAGAGTCTCTTCAATTTCTTTTGCGGAAGCATTCACAAAGACTCCAACGGTCTGTACTGCTGGAGGGAGCTTTCCCACAATTGCCGCAATTGCTTCGGGTGGCAGATAGCGTTTGGAGCCTTGGTAGCAGTTGAAGCCAAGCCACTGAACCCCTAATTCAACACAGGCCAGTGCTTCGTCCACTTGGGTCAGGCCACAGACCTTGATGATGGTTTTGGTAGACATGCCGGCAGTTGAAAATAGTAAAAGGATCGTGCTTTAGCAGACTTCCCTGGGAACTGCAATGGTTCAGGTAGTTGACATCTTAGAGTGTTGGTCTATAAGTGTGCAGCATAATAAGCAGAATCCAACTTTTTTAGGCGGAAAGTTCGAACGAATGGAGTGTAATTATTTGGCTGAACTTTCCTGTGAGAGGAACCAGAAAAGCAAACATGCCCTTTAAGTGAATAAGTTTACGAATTAGGTTTTGAGCGCAATTAGTTGGTTGGCTTCACATGAGACAACAAATCCTTATCCTGTGCCTAGTCAATTCCTCCTTGGAATCCCGAGTGATTTCATGGAGTTTTTGGGATGGAACAGGAAAAACCAAATCTTTTTCGGGTGACTCGGATGAGCCTCCCTATGAGCGAGGTCTTGATGCACTGTTGGATGGATGGTGCCTGATTCAAGTATCTCCAGCCTTTGCTCCCCCCAAGGGCTCAGAGTACAAAACCGACTTTTTCTACAATGAATTCATCTTTGAGAAACGCATAGAAGAAACCGAGATCTAACATGAAATTATTGTCCACTTCCCAGATGGCGACTTTTGCAGCCAAAGGTTGTTTACGCTTTGACGGGCTGATTGGTGACGAGCTCAATCAAAAATTCTTGGGACTCTTTGGCGAAGGCATCGGAGTCAATGATCGCTATGCGAATTCGGTAATCCCGAACTGCAAGCCGGGAGAACTACTATACCAGGCTTTCCCTACAGACCATCCGCTGAGTTTGGTGCTTCAGGAACCAACCGTAGCCGGAACGATCAAAAGTTTGATGGGTGCAGATCCAATCTTCGATCATCACCACGTCCACATCACCTTCCCTAAGAGTGGTTCAGCCCAGACGAACCATCAGGATTCAACCATTGATGCCCGGCAGTTGAACTTCGATGTGCAGATGTTTTATTTTCCACATGAGGTGACAGCAGACATGGGTGGTACCCGATACATTCCTGGTACTCACCTGCGCAGTGTTCATGAATCAGCGATTGCCCGTTACCAGAACATTCGTGGTCAGATGAGAGTGGTCTGTCCAGCGGGAACGGTTATTTTCTTTCATCATGGTCTCTGGCATGGTGGTGGGAAAAATACAGGAGATGCCCACCGGATCATGTACAAGGTGCGAATGCAGCCGTCTGGATCACAGTCTCTCCAGTGGGATACCAGTGATCTCAACGAGTCCCGTATCAAGGACTGGCAGCGACCGATTTTTCATGCTCAAGATAATCGCATTGCTGATGACGTTCCCGAACAACTGATGACACCAGAACCCTGGTTTGATAACAGTGGTCGGCTTGAATACATGAATCGAATTCAGTTCTGGCGTTTATTGATGGACAATCCTGAAATTGATATCGACTACTGGTTGACCAGAGTTGAAAACGAGCCAGCTCGACAGCAGCTAAACTAGGTATAATCAGTAGTATCTGAATTTTTCAGGCGAGTTTGATTCCCACTACCGACTAGAGAATATGTCCGCAAAAACGATCCAGATGGATGATCAGCTGTTGGAATACTTACGGCAGAACGCTGTGCGTGAACCAAAGGTGCTGCAAGAGTTGCGTGAAGAAACCCAGCGACTGCCCAATGCAGGAATGCAGATCTCTTCTGAGCAGGGACAGCTGATGGCGATGCTAGTCAAGCTGGTCAACGCTCGGAAAATCATTGAGGTCGGCACCTTCACGGGGTATAGCTCCACGGTGATGGCCCTGGCGATGCCTCCAGAAGGTCAGTTGATTGCCTGTGATGTGAGTGAAGAATACACGCGGATGGCAAGAAAGTTTTGGCAGAAAGCCGGAGTGGAGCAAAAGGTTCAGCTGATCCTGGGGAACGCCAAGGAGAGCTTGAAACAACTCTTAGAGGCTGACGAACAAGAAGCCTTTGATCTGGCTTTCATCGATGCAGATAAGACAGCGTATGCGGACTACTACGAATGCTGCCTTCAATTGCTCCGGCCCGGTGGTTTGGTCCTGGTCGATAATGTTCTCTGGGGAGGACAGGTTGCGGACTCTTCAAATCATGATGTAGATACGGAAGCCCTGCGTACCTTCAACGCGGCTCTGTCCAGTGATCAACGTATCGACCTGTGCATGGTTCCG
>CAJXNF010000146.1 GCA_913056375.1 uncultured Pseudomonadota bacterium
GCAATGAATTGCTTCTGGGAATCTTCCATCAGCGCAACACTCTTCATACCGTGATCGTACATGTTGTTGTAAACTTCTTTGGCGACGTTGTTGAATTCTGCGAACATGATTTCTCCTTAGTTGAGAAGTTCATAGAGAGAGGTTAATAAACGACAGAAAAGAATATAACGTCTAACTCTTTTAATTGCAACTAAAATTGCAAAAGACGCTCAAAAAAATTTATTAGAAATTTATTGGAGGTACCACTGGATGGTAATTAAGGAGGTCCGACTCATTCTTGGGGATCAGTTGTACGAGGGACATAGCTGGTTTGAAAAGGTGAACCCTGAGGTTCTATACCTCATGATGGAGGTACGCTCCGAAACCGATTACGTCTCGCATCATATTCAGAAAGTGATCGCTTTTTTTGCAGCGATGCGAGCGTTTGCATCCCATCTTTCGGCAAAGGGACACCAGATTCTGTATCTTGGACTGGATGATCCTAGAAACCAGCAGTCCTTTGGTGAAAATCTGAAGTGGGTTCTGGAGGAAAATCCTGAGGCTGCTTGGGCTTATCAGTCACCAGATGAGTATCGTCTGGATCAATTATTTCTAGAGTTGAGTAGCCAACTCGGGGTGTCCTCGAGAAGTGTCGATAGCGAGCATTTTCTGTGTCAGCGAGAAGCGGTCAAGGATTTCTTTGTCGGCAAAAAGCAGTACTTGCTGGAGTCTTTCTATCGTCACTTACGCAAGCAGACAGGCCTATTGATGCAGGGCTCAAAACCATTAGGTGGCAAGTGGAATTTTGATGCAGAGAATCGACGAAAGTATGATGGACAAGTCCCTCTTCCACCTAGAGTGAAGTTAGCAAACCAGGTTGATGAACTTTTGGAGATGGTACGGAACGCAGGTGTACAGACGATTGGTTTGATCGACAACAATCAACTCGAGTGGCCTATTGATCGGGCGCAGAGTCTCAAATTACTCGAGCACTTCTGCAAGTATGGACTGCCACATTTTGGAAGTTATCAAGATGCAATGACCGAGGACGACCCTTTCCTTTTTCACTCGAGGCTTTCCTTTGCTCTGAACGTTAAGATTCTGCATCCAAGGGAAGTGCTGGATCGAGTGGTTCAAGAATGGGAGCACCGTCCAGATCAAATCGGCTTGGCCCAAGTAGAAGGTTTTGTTCGGCAAATCCTTGGCTGGCGCGAATATATCCGGGGAATCTATTGGGCCAAAATGCCGGCGTATTCGGAAAGTAATGAACTGGGGCACAAACTCCCCCTACCATCTTGGTTCTGGAATGCGAAAACCAGAATGCGCTGCTTGTCACACTCTATAGAGCAGTCTCTCGAGTATGCATATGCTCATCATATTCAACGATTGATGGTGACGGGTAATTTTGCGTTGTTGGCTGGCATTGCTCCAGCTGAGGTTGATCGGTGGTATTTGGGAATTTATATCGATGCCATTGAGTGGGTTGAGTTGCCCAATACGCGTGGAATGAGTCAATTTGCCGATGGAGGATTGCTGGCAACGAAACCATATGTGTCGTCTGCCAACTATCTGAGGAAAATGGGACACTATTGCGAGAAGTGTCCATACGATGCGAAATCCAGACACGGCATGTTGGCTTGTCCCTTCAATAGTCTATATTGGGACTTCCATGACCGACATCGTGAAAAGCTGAGTCGAAATCCACGCATCGGCATGGTCTACCGGACCTGGGACAAAATGGATTCAGACGAGCGAGTCGCCATCTGTGAGAGAGCCTTTTGGATTAAGGAGCATCTGGAAGAACTGTGATTGCAGGACGTTAGAGTAACGAAGCAATGGCAAAGCCACCGGTGATCGTTCCAATTGTGCTTCCCAGGTTTGCAAAAACGACGACCAGAAGTACACGAGTGATCTTGTTACGCCAAAACCCTTTGAATTCCTGAACATCTGTCATCAAGCCTTCAAAATCACGAACCTGTGGTCGTCGGATGAGAACTTCTACTAGGCCAGCGACCCAGCCAGCGGCAACAGCAGGATTCAGAGAAGTAAACGGTGCTGCAATGAAGGCAGAACCAATAGTCAGGGGGTGGGCAAGCGCCAAGGCGGAACCAAGAGCAGCCAAACTACCATTAATCCAAAACCAGCGTTCTATCATTTCCCAACTGACGCTGGTGTCCGCCATGGTAAAGCCGTAGACGATCAAGCCGATAATCAATGCTGGAATTCCCCACTTGAGAATTGTTCCGAGTGATCCAGGAGGGGGTACTCGTTCCAACTCATTGAGATCATGTTCTTTGCCAAGTTCTCGCTTGATTCCAGGCACATGTCCGGCTCCGACTACTGCGACGATCTTGGGGCTGTCAGTTTGTCTGATTTTTTCAGCAAGATACTGGTCACGTTCATCAATCAAGGTCTCCTTCATCTCAGGAGCTTGAGCAGCCAAAGTTTCCAGGGCATCAGTCAGCACGTCACTTTGCTTCATGCGTTCAATGTCTTCTTGCTGAATGGGATCGTCGACAAACATGCTGCCCATCAACTGGCCGCTGAGTTTCCACTTTCGCCAAAAAGAGAGTCTCCGCCATGTGCGTTGCAGGGTCACTCGAACATCTCGATCCGCTAACACGATTTTTGCTTCCAGATCTTCGGCAACACGGGCAGCTTCCACCATTTCAGCACCGGGCTCTACACCTAATTGAGCACCCAAGCGTCGCTGGAATGCTGACATCAGGAGATTTGCCAACAATAGCATGGCTTTGCCTTGGCGAATGACCTTGAAGAGATCCATTTCCTTCCAGCGATCTCCATAGCGGAGCGCTTCGTAGCGAGCGGCACAAAGTTCAATGCACACCGCATCGGGTTGCTCTTGTTCAATGACCCGACTAACTTCTTCTACACTCTCTCGTGAGATGTGGGCGGTCCCGACCAGCACGATCCGTTTCCCTTCGTGCTCGATCTCATGTACATTGGCCGAATATTCCATGCTCAGCGTCCTAGGCAAGTGTTGAGAAAAATTACTCAAAATAGCTCAAGCTTTCTACATTTCCAATTTATTTGATAGGATTTTCACAGAAGGAAAACAAATGTTTCTGCCTTTCCTGCCATTGATTCTTGCTTCGCTAGGGCTGTCATTGCTGGTATTGCCGATGCTACCCGACGAAGCTGTAATTCCTCTCGAACCAATCGAAACCTTGATTCTGCTCCTGATCAGCAGTCTGTTGCTTGGGCAGTGGCAGTCTCAATCCAACAGATTTTGGATTCAAGCGTTCCCAAGATGGGCTGTTGCCGGACTTTGGGCGGGTTTGAGTTGGGCCACCCGCTTGCCTATTGAATTGGCTACGTACTGGGAAAGCATGAGGATGGATCAAGCCACAGTCGTTTTCCTCTTGGTATTGGTCTATTGGATAGCCGATAGTCTTGCGGCTCATCCATGGAGGAAAGATGGTCAAAAGTGGTTGAAGACGATCCAAACGCTACGCCTGCAACTTCCTTTGATTTTGATTACAGGCCTGCACTTAGGGTTCACTCTAGTGCTCGACAAGACTATCCCTGATGAAGCCGTCAGCAACCAAGTGCTGGTGGAGTTGGGATTGAGTGTTTTGATTTTGTTGGGGGCTGCGCCCTGGTTTGTGGTGCTGAGTTGGGGAGTACAACCGGTGCCCTCAGAAGTTAGAAATGAGATCGCTGCTGAACTGAAAGCCAACCGAACTTCCGTTCAAGGTGTGTTTTGTTGGCCCGGACACATCACTCAGACGGCGACCGCCGGAGTTATTGGGATTCTTCCTTGGGCTCGCTTTCTACTGGTCAGTCCGCAACTGCTGGCCCATTTGAATTCTCAGGAATTACGTGCAGTCGTAGCCCATGAAGCTGGGCATCTCCGGCGCTGGCATCTATTCTTCTATGCACTTGCGTTCCTTGGTTTTGTAGAATTGCTTTTTCTGATTCTCGTTGGGGTGGAGTTTACCCAGTGGATCACGGGCTTTACACCGCCGGACTGGTTACAGGGATTTTTGCTGGTAGGGCTTCTGGGCTTATTTCTTCGTGGAGGAATTGGGTTTCTGAGCAGAAATTTTGAGCGTCAAGCTGATTGCAATGCCTTTTTGAGATGTGGTTGGGAGCCTTTCGCCACCGCTCTGACTAAAGTTGGCTACCTGAACCGAATTGCCCTGCATCAAGACAACTGGCATCACTATGGGATTCAGCAGCGATTGGAATTTCTAAAACTCTGTGAAGAACAACCAGAGAGAGTTTCAAAGCACGACCAAAGAGTGAGAACAATCCAAGGTGGCTGTCTATTACTCTTTGCTTTGTTACTCTCTGCGAGCGTTTATAGTACTTCACAGCATGCCGAAGAGAGCCTGATTTTCTGGCGTCTGGAAAACATTGTATCGGAAACAACGCCCGCAGATGTAGGGTTGTTGATTCAGGCGGCGAATACATTCTATGAAAAATCAGAGTTTGAACGCGCCGAAGAACTCTATCGACAAGCGTTAGTCTGGGAACCTGAAAACCCAAGGGCACTTAATAACTTGGCTTGGCTCTTAACACAGCATTTTGCCGAACATCCCCTAAAAGTGCGAGAAAGTGTAGCACTTGCAGAGCGTGCAGTGGCATTGGAGCCGGCTGCCTATATTTTGGATACCCTTGCAGAAAGCTATGCTCTTCAGGGACGCTGGCAAGAAGCAGCAGATACAGCTAAAACTGCCCTAGAACGAGCTGAATCTGACATCCGTAACGTGGATCACATGGGGCTCCGCTACTACCAAGACCGCATGGAACATTTCCAGCACACCCGCCTCTGAGTTTTTTTCTCGGCAAATCCCTCCTGCCGTTCGGGGTTTTTCCCAATATTTCAGCCAACTGACTCACTAGAGAACAGACCTTGCGTTGGGTGCAAAGAATTCTTTGGGTGGTCTTCATCCTGAATCTGCTCGGACTGGCTGGGCTGACTGTCCTCTATTTTGGAGGACCTGGCTGTTTACAACAGCAGTTGCCAAAACCTCTTTAAAAGCAGATAGGGCGTCCAGTCCAACTCACGCAGGTACGAGTGGAGCCGCTATCCCTCAAGTTGATCCTGCAGGGTTTGGAAATCCGTGAGGCTGATGGTTCAGAATCTTTTGTTTCTCTCGAAGAAATTGGGATTGATCTGAGTTGGAATAGCTTCTGGCAATGGGCCTTGGTGGTTGAAGAGGTTGAGTTGATTTCTCCCTACCTCCGCGTCTCTCATCTCGGAGAACAGCGCCTCAATTTTTCCGACCTGATTGAGAAAATTGCAACCCCCGAAACAAATCTAAAATCTTCCGTTCAAGAGGAAGCTAAGTTCCCTTTTGAAATTAGGACAATCGCAGTTCGGCAGGGGAAACTGCGATTTGAAGACGTGCCCCACGATCAGACCTACAATATTTCTGGACTGAATTTTCGCCTCCCAGCAATCTCTTCATTTCAGCTTCAACCAGCCCAGGCTTCTGGTCCAGCA
Source organism: uncultured Pseudomonadota bacterium (assembly GCA_913056375.1). Classification (GTDB taxonomy): domain Bacteria; phylum SAR324; class SAR324; order SAR324; family NAC60-12; genus JCVI-SCAAA005. Next base: position 5,453 of record CAJXNF010000146.1, read on the forward strand.
ACTCTAGTTGCTCAGCTAGGAGAAACTAGCCTGAGGGTGGTTGCGCAGGAATTCACTATTGCTCCCTCAGAGACCGTTCGTCTCGACGTTCAGTTGAAAAATCTTTATCTGCCGGATTTTCAGCAGTATCTACCAAAAGAGTGGGCACTCCAACTTCAGGATGGGTTGGTTGACGCAGATCTCAAATTAGGATTTCAGGCTGAACCTTTTGAACAGTTTGCCCTCAGCGGATCGTTACAAATCCAGAGGCTCAGCATTCAGAATAGTCTCCCTGGCGAGGCTTCTAAACGGTTGCTGGAAATCAGTCATCTTCATGTCCCAATTCCAAAGATTCAGGTATTGCCAAGCCTTCAGGTAGCTTTAGGGGAAGTCGAATTGCGTGAATTCGAAGCCTGGTTAACACGTACCGAGAATGGGGCGTTCTTCTGGGACCAGATTTTCAAAACAATATCTGGAAATAAGGTTGAGGAAAGTTCAGATACTGAGCAATTATCAGTAGAGTTGGGAGGGCTCCGTATATCAAAGGGGAAGTTTCATTTTATCGATCAAAAGAGCCAGCCCGCAAAGCCTCAAGAATGGCAGTTGGATCAATTTTCAGTTGGTGAACTGACAATGCCAGTTTCATCCAGAAAAACGCCTCTGAGTTTGAAGTTAGCTCGGGAAGGGGGTCCTAGTCTTTCGTTTGCGGGGTCTTTCAATCCAAGCACTTTGCGTAGTCAGGGACAACTGAATCTGAGGAAATTTGAACTCGCTGAGCTCACACCATTTTGTACCAAGTAATCACGCACGGCCAGTGCTCGGTTTGCGCTCAGTGTTTGATTTGCAGCGGCATTGCCCTGATTATCTGTGTGGCCACCAATTTCAATTTTCATTTCAGCATTTTCTTTGAGTAGGGCGTTCAGCTTGTCCAGTTCAACTTTCGACTTCGGTTTCAGTTCAAACTTATCCGTATCGAAAAACACATTCTTAAGCACTACAGCACCACCTGCTTTCAGCGGTTGAAGCTTGATGGTTTTCTCGTAATTGGTGGAGTTTTCATCACGATCTAGCTTGAAGTTCTCACTATGAAATAGATAGCCCTTGTGTTGGGCGTAAAGCGCATACTCTTCGCCAGCAGGAAGCACCACTAAGAATTCACCATTTTTTGAGTCAGAGATTGATTGAGCAATGGTATCATTAGTCTCAACATTTAATAGCTGAAAGTCGGCCGCGAGTGGAGCATCATTTGAAGCGTCCAACACGGTTCCTTTCAAATAGGCAATGGACTGTGGTCTGGCATTGTCAGGAAGATCAAATCGATATAGGTCCATTCCTCCAAATCCCTCATCTCGATCACTTGCGATGATGGCATAAGCTCCACTTGGAGCCACGTTGAAGCTGTTTTCTTGACCACTAGTATTGATAGGGTAGCCAAGATTTACAGGGTCGCCCCAAGATCCGTCATCTTGCCTTCGGCTCATGTAAATATCCATACCACCCATGCCAATATGCCCATCCGAAGAGAAGTATAAGGTTTGATTATCAGGGTGAATGAAAACAGATTCCTCGTTGTATGGGGTATTAATGTTGTAGGGTAGTGGCTGTGCTACAGACCAAGTGCCATTCTTCAACTCCGAGAAGTAAATATCCGTTTGCACTTGTCCACCTCTAGGATGACGTCTTCTTATGAA
>CAJXNF010000147.1 GCA_913056375.1 uncultured Pseudomonadota bacterium
GCTAACTGGTGGCGAGGGGATGTTAGCTAAAGACTTTTTGTCTGTTTTAGATCAATTCCCAGAACTCGAGTGTCATGTTCCCCCTCGTAAAGAATTGGACATTAGGAATCAGGAACAGGTAGAGAGCATCATCAAAAATTATCAACCTGATATTCTGCTGAACTGCGCGGCGTACACAAAGGTTGATAAGGCAGAAACCGAATCTGCACTCGCATTCCATGTCAATGGAATCAGTGTTGGCAAGTTGGCAGAAGCTTGTCATCGATCTGGGGTGAAGATCGTTCATTTATCCACGGATTTTGTTTTTGATGGGAGTAACAGAAGCCCTATTACTGAATCGAACCATACAGCACCGCTAGGAGTATATGGGAAGAGCAAACGAGACGGGGAAGCAAGAATTGAAGCGAGTGATGCTGATTGGCTAACAGTCAGGACATCTTGGTTGTTTGCTGCACACGGTCATAATTTTGTTCGAACAATGCTCCGACTGGGACGTGAAAGAGATGAAATCAGAGTCGTTTCAGATCAATTCGGTTCACCGACTTGGACGAAAGATTTGGCTTTGGCCCTGTGCAAACTCATCAGGGGGGATGTGAAGAATTATATTCACTTCGGAGGTTTAAATTCGTGTAGTTGGTTCGAATTAGCAAATTATACGCTCAAACAAGCCCATCAGATTGGCCTAATCCAGAACCTGCCGCTGGTTACTCCGATTCAAACACATCAGTATCCTTTGCCTGCTCCACGGCCCGCTTATTCAGTACTTTCAACTCAACGTTACCAAGAATTAACAGGTTCTCAGCCTATGATGTGTGAAGAAGCTGTCGATTCCGTTCTCAAAAGACTCCACGAGAAATCACAAGATGAGTGATATTAAGGATTGGCAGTCAGATGCATTGATCAATATCCAGCGTTTCTTGGATAAATACTCTACAAAGCATACAACTCATCTCCCTTTAGTTGATGTGATGCGCTTTCGAATCAACGCCATCCTTGGTTCTGAACCAGATCAACTCCGATGGTCTGAAGCCGATGCTGAGGAATTGCTGGGATTGCTAAAAGCCTATAAACACGTGTTGGAGATTGAGCAGCAGAATATTGCCCAATTGGAGTCCAGCCTAGAAGCTCAACTCGGGAGTGCTAGCCTCAGGGGGGCATGAAATCTTTATTTGAATCTACCCAGGAAGTTCTCTTCTCAAAAGATATCGAACAAAAAACTCAAGGAACCCAAAAACTAAAACAAGATTTTGAAGAAGGGAAACTCAATCATGAGAAAGCTTTTCCTATCAAAGATCTAGTAGAAGCAGGTTACCCCTCCTTCCTGAATTTTGTTGCTCCTAAGGACTTACCACGAAGACGACTGGGATCCCCTCTCGGTAAGGTTGCACTACTGCACTCCCTCGCTCACATTGAATTCAACGCCATCAACCTGGCATTGGATGCAGTCTATCGCTTTCAGCAGATGCCTAGTCTTTATTATGCTGACTGGTTAAGAGTCGCAGCTGATGAAGCAAGGCATTTTCAGCTTTTGCAGAGTCGTCTAATCCAACTGGGCAGTGCCTACGGTGAATTTCCAGTCCATTCTGGTTTGTGGGAAATGGCTGAAAACACCGCTCATGATGTTCTGGTAAGGATGGCACTTGTTCCGCGTGTCATGGAAGCTCGTGGGCTGGATGTTACCCCTGGCATGATTTCCAAGCTGGAAGAAATCAAAGATTCAGAATCTGCCCAAATACTGCAACTTATCTGGGAGGAAGAAATACAACACGTCTCCATCGGTAGCCATTGGTTTCAGTATCTTTGTCAGCAAAGAAACATCTGTCCGGAAACAACTTATCTTCGTCTATTGAATCAGTATTTCTCAGGTCGATTACGTGGTCCTTTGCATCAGGAAGCACGCCTCCAAGCCGGATTCAGTGAATCTGAACTTGCTGCCCTGGAACAATTGGCCACTCCAAATTGAATCCACAAAAATCAATCAAAACTTTCTGAAACTTCCTCAAATGATCCCCGGAAATCTCCTTTCCAAGGGAACTCCCATCTTATTTGTTCTGCTCTGGAGCACAGGTTTCATCGGTGCCAAATTGGGCATGCCCCATGCCGAACCAATGACTTTTCTGAGTCTACGATTTCTGATCGCAATTTGTTTTCTGGTGCCCTTGGTGTGGTGGTTTCATGCGCCTTGGCCCTCTAATCCCTCAGACTGGTTGCATGCTGGCATTGTTGGTTTGTTGGTCCACGGGGGCTACCTAGGTGGTGTTTTCGTCGCAATCAAAGGTGGATTACCAGCGGCCTTAGCAGCATTGATCGTTGGCCTACAACCTCTGCTAACTGGAATTCTTGCTGGGCCTCTGCTGGGAGAGATGCTCACAAGAAAAAAATGGATGGGACTTTTCTTAGGATTTCTTGGGGTTTGGATGGTTGTATCTGAAAAACTACCTGAAGAAAATTCCTTTGGGATGGATTCGATCTTTTTCGCCAGCCTGGCACTAGTCTCCATCACATTGGGCACACTTTATCAAAAACGTTTTGCGACCAAGCTAGATATCCGGACTGGTGCTGTGATTCAGTTTATCTCAGCTCTCACAATCTTCGGACTCTTGTCCTTTTCATTAGAGACGATGGTTGTTGAATGGACTTTCGAATCCATTTTTGCCCTTTTCTGGTTGGCCCTCGTTCTTTCGATTGGAGCAATTCTCATATTAATGCGCTTGATTCAGTCGGGTGCCGCAGCCAATGTGGCGAGTCTTTTTTACCTAGTTCCACCTGCCACAGCAGTTGAAGCCTGGTGGCTATTTGATGAAAAATTGGGTTGGTTGGCGATTGTTGGGATGCTGGTAGCGGTACTTGGGGTCGCAATGGTTGTTCAACGACCCCAGAGTCAATCAAAGGCTAGTGAGGGTTAGGCCGGAATCTTTTCCAGAGAGGTCTCCAAGGCAGAATTGGGCATACCATTCCCCCATGGCAGATCAACTGGATGATCTGAGAGTAGACAATCATCGGGTAGACACTCGATCGGAGTGAAATCGCGATGAGCAATGTACTCTGGGCGCTTGAAACGTCGTATGTGATTGCTCACTGCACAAAGACTCAGATATACGCTGACTCGATTCCAGGGGGAAAGATTGCTTGTTGAACTGTGGACCAGGCATCCATGAAAAAGAATCATTGAGCCGGCAGGTCCTTGCGGACTGACGATTCCTCCTTCTCTTCCCCCAGCTCTTTCGACAAGCTGACGGATCAATTGATTATCGATCGTCCACAGGGGGTAGCTTGTTGTGGTCAGATCATGTCCAGCCTTGAGGACTCCACGCTTGTGGCTTCCCGGAATAAACATCAAAGGGCCATTATACTGGTTGACATCATCCAAAAAGATCGCAACATTCATCGCCCTTGGTTCAGGCATCATGTCGTCATTGATCCAAGTGCCATAGTCTTGATGCCATTGCCAAACATCACCTTCAAATGCCATTTTCCCATTAATTTTGAACTGGTGCATGTAAAGCTTTTCACCAAACACCTGCTCAACAGGCTTCACCATTCGTGGATGGCGCCCTAGCCTGGCAAACGGTGCGCTGTAGAGGTGCGCCGCAAAATTAGTTCTGACAGCTTGACTACCTTTTTCCCTCACATTATAAGCTTCGCGTCGATCATACAGTTCAGGAACAGCCTCATTGAGTTTTTTCACTTCTTCTGGAGTGAACAATTCAGGAAAAAAAAGATAGCCGTCCTTGTCAAAGGCTTCTATTTGTTGTTGTGTAAGTTCCATAAGATCTCCGCTGAGTTTATCAAATCCAAAATTCTAGGATTTTTCCCTTAGGAATTCAACTTACAGAGCGTCTCTGATTGAATATTCATCGCAGACGTTACCACGCACCTCGTTATAGCAAACAATTTTCTGTGCGCTCACATTTTGGGGAGTGTCGCGATAACAGACCTGGGAGAGTTGTTCTTGTTCACCATAGTGAAAATGGAGGGGACCGATTGTACAGGTAGCGAGATTATTTGATGCACAACCAGCAATGCTTAGCAGTAATGTGAGGAAGCTCAGGTATTGGACTGTTTTTTTCAGATTCATAGTTAAGATGCATCAATCGAGTTAGGGAACTACTATTCAATGTAATCTTGATCCCTGCATCTTCCAATGATGCAACGTAAACTGTGTTCTGCTTGACAGACTTAGCTCTTAGCCTTATCAAAGCCCATTGACAAGTCCGGAAAGCTTTTTTCAGACTCATCGCACAACAAGTTATGCAAACATGCAACTGAGTCTATTTGACTAAGCCTTCTTCTCAGGAAGTCTGGGCAAAAGGGGCCAGGCAACATTTTTCACATCTTATCTGACACGCAATTTCAGCGCCTATGAGTCATCAAGAAGATTTTTGGTTATATGATTTGGAAGTAGAAACTGTCTTGGAAGGTCGTACTCCAGTTTGCCGACATATTGAAGGAGAAAAATTTAGAGTCGAAGGAGAAAACCTGGTCTTCTTAGAGCATCAGAAAATCTCCATGTATGCACTCGCAGCAATTCTTCCTTTACTCCCTGCTAAACAGAGGGAAACTGCGCCTCATGATTGGATGACCACTGACGCTGAAATAGCATGCCCAGATCCTCATTGTGGAGGGCGATTTCGAATCAAAAGACTCTCCAAGAGACGTTTTTTTCATGCTGAAACAACTGGCTTACCCGAAGTAAGAACGGAACCCTATTGGGCAAAGGACGAGAATTCATGAATGTAGAAAAAACTAACCTTCGCGAGAACCATTCAATTTCCAGGATCATCAAAGGTGGTTGGCAACTTGCGGGAGACCATGGGGATGTTCAGCGCAGAAAAGCTATTCAGGACATGGAGATCTTTCTGGAAGCAGGCATCTCAACCTTTGATTGTGCGGATATCTATGTTGGTGTGGAAGAAATGTTGGGAGAATTTATCTCTTCAGTCCGTCAAAATTATGGTTCGTCGAAGGCTGAGGAAATTTGTATTCACACCAAGCTAGTTCCTGATTTAACAAAACTCCATGATATCCAGCCACATGAAATCGAAGCCATTGTCGATCGGTCGCTTAAACGCCTAGGGATTGATCAACTTCATTTGGTCCAATTTTTTTGGTGGGACCTGAAACTTGGTAGGCCTGTCGAAGCCCTACAAGTCCTAAAAACGCTTCAGGAAAAAGGGAAAATCAAGAATTTGGGAGTTACCAACTGGGAGTGGTTTGATATTCAACCCTTTATCGACTCTGGGATGGACATCATCTCGACTCAGGTTCAGTATTCTGTTCTGGACCAGAGACCAAAACTTGAGATGGTACCCTGGGCAAAAGAAAAAAATGTTTCTCTTCTTTGCTACGGAACCCTTGCGGGTGGATTTATCTCAGAGGCTTGGCTAGGCAAAGAAGACCCTGGTTTCCAATTCAGCAACCGATCTCTTGTCAAATATCGTCTAATCATCGACGAATTTGGATCTTGGGATCAATTTCAGGATCTGCTGCGAACTTTGAAAGAAATCGGAGACTCGCATCAAGTAACCCTATCTTCAGTGGCAATTCGCTTCATCTTAGACCAACCTCAGGTCGGTGCAGCCATCGTCGGAGCCCGCTACGCAAAATATCTGGATCACACCCTGGAAGTATTCAGCTTCAGCTTAACTTCCGAGGAGCATCAGCGAATTCAAGCAAAAATTAATGCTTCCAATGGCCCTTCAGGGCCGGTCTATGGTTTAGAGCGAGACCGGACTAGTCGCCACGGCCGAATTATGAAATATAACCTCAATAGCTCACCAAACGATAAAATTCTTGCTGAGTCTTCTCAGCATGCCTGAGATCATCCTCTCCACAAAAAAACTGACCAAAACTTTTGGAGAATTTCGTGCTCTAGAAAATCTCTCTGTAGAGATTCAGGCTGGAAAAATCACTGGATTGATCGGTCCAAATGGAGCAGGAAAGTCTACTCTTTTTCATACTTTGACAGGCATTCTCAAACCCACCGGGGGACAGGTTTTTCCAAAATCTCAAGAAATTACAAACAGTCGAACCAATCAACTATTCAAAATGGGCTTGGCCTTCACTTTTCAACTGCCACGTCCGTTTAAGAAAATGAGTGTATTGGAGAATGTCATGATTTCTCCGGTCAATCAGATTGGTGAGCGTCTCACAGGCCCTTTCTTCCAGAACACTGAGATGAAGCGCGAGGAGGCCAAAATTCGGGATAGGGCAATGCAGATCCTCGAATTTGTGACCTTGGATCATCTTGCAAACCAAGCTGCTGGGAAGATTTCTGGTGGCCAAATGAAACTTTTGGAATTAGCGAGGGTATTGATGGTAAACCCTTCAATGATTTTACTAGATGAACCAGCGGCAGGAGTAAGCCCAACTTTGACTGAATTATTGATCGAGAAAATAACTGAGCTCAATCGTCAGGGGACAACCTTTTTGATCATTGAGCACAACATGGACTTCATCATGAAGCGTTGTGATCCAGTCATTGCTATGGCAGAGGGGAAAGTTATTTTTGAAGGGACTCCGGCAGAAGCACAACGCAATCCTCTTTTGCTGGAAGCCTACTTGGGAGCCGCAATAAATGATTGATGCAGTTTTGGAAGTCAATGATTTAGTAGCCGGTTATGACCCTGATTTCCCAATTCTTCACGGGATAAACATTCAAATCAAAAGAAATGATTTAACCCTCGTAATTGGTCCCAACGGAGCAGGGAAATCTACCTTGATCAAAGCAATTGCTGGGGTAGTTCCAAGCTTTTCAGGAGAGATACAAACTGGAGGCAAATCATTGCGAGGCATTCGTCCGGATCAATTAGGTGAGTTTGGGATCTCCTATGTCCCCCAGACGGAAAACATCTTCCGTAACCTTAGCGTCAAAAGGAATATTGAACTTATCTTGGGCTTGGCTGCCCAGAGACATTCTGGCCAATTCGAAGAATTGATGGATTTGTTTCCTGCTCTATCAGAGAAACTGACAGCAAAGGCAAGTACACTCTCAGGGGGACAACGTCAAATGCTTGCTTTGGCAATGGCCTTGGCAAAAAAGCCAAGCATTCTTTTGATGGATGAGCCATCTGCCGGCCTTTC
>CAJXNF010000148.1 GCA_913056375.1 uncultured Pseudomonadota bacterium
GGGTTTCTTTAAGCTTCAAATATTGACGCTGCAGGCGAATTTTTTGCTGCTGATATTCGTCTTTGTTTAGCCGTCCTAATTGAAAATCGTCTTCCAATTCGCTGAGTGCACTCAATAGTGCGTCAGATTCACTGGTATCTAAATTTGCTTCAGCTTTCTGCAGTTCATGCCGTTGGATTCGGCTGAAAAAAAGTGGGAAAGTCACCACTCCAATCGTCAAAATAAATAATAATGCAGTCAAGTAAACGTTCATTTAGATTTCTGCAGTGTGTGCCTCAATCAATTTTCTGGATTCCGGAAGATCCATCATCTCGTTCAGTCGATCACGTTGTTCGAGATGCCAATAACCGATAACACATTCAAAGCCTGTTGCCATTCGATATTCCTCAACCGTTGCATGCTTAGGCCGTGTTTGTGGTTTTTGATTCTTCCCACGTTGAAAAACCTGGAGTTCTTCCTCACTCAGCATTCCGGACCAGAGAGACACCAGCTTTGATTGTGTTTGACAGCGAACCAACTCTACTACCCACTGATGCACCTGGCTGGCATTTTGGCTTCTCTGCAAAGCATATTGGCGACACCAAAGTTCATAGATTGCGTCGCCTAAGTAGGCCAAACCAAAGTTTGACCACTCCTTCCAGTTCTCACCACTGCTCATCCTGAGGGCAAATCAAGTGGTTGCGTTGAATTCGAAACATACCGCTGTCCATCTCTCTCTCATCCAACACTTTCATGGTGTTATCTGAAGTCGGGACTCCGAAGCTGCCATCAGCTCTCAAGACAATTTTCTGGCCTGGACGGCAATAAAAGATTTCATTGCCTCTGTCAATCATTACTCCCTTTCGGGGAGCTGGATCCGGGGACTCTTCTGGTTTTTCCGGAGCCGCCAGAATTTCTCCAAGTGACTGTGATTTGAGCAAACAGACATATCGCTCATCCCGACTACCAACTGATTTACTGCTGAGTTGATATAAAGAGCCCATCTGATGGACGAGCCTACGTTGGTAGGAGTTCATCGGGTCAAACTCTAAAATTTCTTCGTCTTTCTCAAGGAATGTTAGAATCTGCTGATTGATTTCTTTGAGAAATTCTTCGTCTTGGGGAGTTAACTCAGCTTCAATGACCTGAGATTTATCCTGGAATTTGTCTGTCATGTTGATGTGGACTTCGGTCGTTGATGAATTGCCGGGCTCATCCCGGGGAGATAGAAGCTAAGTAATAGTGCTAAAGCAAGAGGTCCAGAGAGGCAATCGAAAAAAGGACTCAAGTTTTGTTTTAAATAGCCGATATACCAACTAAGGCAAAAACTTGGCTCCATGAATTCCTAAGAATTTGGAGCTAGATTCTGTCCAAAGTGCAATAAGTTTGCCCAGTCTCTGAGACGAGATGAGGCCTGCTGTGCCTTGGGCTTTTAGTCATCAAGAGGGCGTATGCCTCAGAATCAAACTTACTCCAATCTTTACACGATTGGTTTCTTGGCAACCCTGGGAATGATGACCTTCGGGATGTACTACTTTTATAGTGGTATGGGGAAGGTCAGCTATCGCACCTACAGTGGTTTTGAAACCGTCACTTATTATCTTGATAAGCAAAAGTACGATCTGTACTTTAACGGCCTGATTTACTGTGGATGTTTTGCTTTTGCGTTGCTGCTGCTAACTGCAGCGATTCTAGTGCCGAGTCCGGCACAGTTGCAGCGTAGGCAAGCTCAAACCTATCCGTATGGTTCACAACTCGGTTCCGCACCAATGAGTCAGCCTGCTCCAGTTGGACCAGCCCCGCAACAAACAAATGAAGGCGAGGCAAACAATTCTCCTGAAGCAAGTCCTCAATTGGAATTAGAACCAGACTTCGACTTTGCAGTCGATGATAGCCTCATGGGGGATCTCGAATACAAAGAATGAGTTTGAGTTGGCAAACGAGATAGGTCAGTGAGTGCTGGAAGTTCTGTTTGAGCAAATGCAGAGCTTTCAGCTTTTACGAATCCTTGAAACCAAGCTGAATGTCCCTCCTTATTTCTCTCCTCATTGCTTATCTACTCGGAAGCATCCCTTTTGGACTGTTGATCGGCCGATTCTGGTTGGGTGTGGACGTGCGTCAGCAGGGCAGTGGAAACATTGGCATGACCAACGTCATGAGAGTTGGTGGTAAATTACCCGGAGCGCTGACATTCATCCTCGATTTTGGTAAAGCGTGGCTTGCGGTTGTGATTGCTGAATTAGTGCTGCTGGAAGAGTCATCGCCTGAACCAACATTGGGAATCCTCATGCTCGTGGGGTCTTTCGCAATTCTGGGGCATGTCTTCCCAGTCTTTCTACGTTTCAAGGGTGGCAAGGGGATCTCCTGCCAGATCGGAATGCTACTGGCAGTATATTATCCATTAGCGTTAGTGGGCGTGGGAACTTGGTTGCTGATGTTTGCCTGGAAAAAAATATCAAGCCTCTCAGCAATTGTGATGCTTTGCCTACTACCACCAGTCAGCACTGTTTTACCGGGGATGATGACAGAACTGCCAACGTGGGATCTAACTGCAATTCAGGCCGCTCTGAGTCTTCTTTTGCTGTATTGCCATCGCGATAATCTGCGGCGATTACGTGAGGGTAGTGAAGGGGTTTTACGAAGCCCCTCTTCACCCACATCTTCTTAGAGAACAAAATGAACTTTAATCTTGTCCAGCCATTGCGTTTTTTCTTTGGTGGTGGAATTTACAGCCACGTAGCCAACCTGACTGTGGTGATCATGGCCTTGGCAATCATGTACTTGGTTGGACTGAGAATTTGGCCGGTATCTTTTCTGTTGTGGGTGAGCCTGATCATTTTCGCTTCGATTGCCATCTGGCGAGCAGGTGATTTCTTCCAGCCAGCTGCCGATTACGTTCAGGAAAAACACAAACTTCCAGAATCGATCAAAGCCGCTGTGATTGACGCCATAGCGAGTTCATTCCCAGAATTTTGTGTTGCAGTCATTGCGGTGATCTTGTTGGGAAGAGCTGAGGTGGGTATTTCCTCGATTGTAGGGTCTGCGCTTTACAACGTCTTGATCATTCCAGCTGCGGCCGGCCTTGTCGCTAAAGGCCCAATGAAAATTGGTAAGGAGGTCGTCTGGCGAGACAGCTTGATGTACTTTGGGGTTGTTATTTTACTGCTTGTGGCTCTGTTTGCCTTCCCAAATGCTTGGGGCTTTGGTGTGGCCGCATTATTTATTTCAGCGTATGTTGGCTATATTTTTTGGTTAAACATTGATTATCGCAAACACAAAAGAAATTTAGCGGAAGAGAACTCTGAGGCTGATTCCTCAGCAGAAAATGAGGATACTGATGAAGAGGAGGAAGAATCAGAACTGGAAATTCGGGATGAACCACATGCATGGAAATGGATTTTGGGGATGATGTTGGTGATGGGTCTGGCCTCACACATCCTGGTGGAAGCTTCCATTCGATTGGGGGATCTCCTCGGAATTGATGCAGTGATCATGGGCTTCATTGTCATTGCAGCTGGTACTTCAGTACCGGACACAGTGCTGTCGGTTATGAGTGCGAAAAGAGGAAATTATGATGCTGCGATTTCTAACGTATTTGGAAGCAATATTTTTGATATTTGTGTCTGCTTAAGTGTTCCAATTCTACTTGCCTTGGTGTTAACAGGTGCCGTCACGCCGGTAAACCTGCCCCAAATTGAGTTGGTATACATGCTCGTTGGAGCGACCGCTTTAGCGATCTATCTCTTTTGGAGTGACAACTACACGCTCACCAAAACAAAGTCCACGATCATGGCAGGTGTTTATTTGTTGATTGTTCTCGTGGCAATGGCTCTATAATTTCCTATGTCAACCGTTTCGAACCTGCTCCAATTTTTAAATTCTTCTCCGACACCGTTTCATGCGGTTCAATCGATCAAGCGTCAACTTATCGGCAGTGGCTTTCTAGAGTTGCGGGAAAGCCAACTATGGGAGACGGAGCAGGGCGGAAAATACTATGTCACTCGGGGTGAAACCAGCATTGTTGCTTGGATTCAGGGAGAATCTCTTCCAGAACATGGAGCCCACATTGTTGGAGCCCATACCGACAGCCCTAATCTACGACTCAAGCCCCATCCAAATATTACCCGTAGTGGCTACCGTCAATTGGGAGTGGAGGTATACGGTGGGGTGTTGTTAGGGACTTGGACTGACAGAGATTTGTCTTTGGCAGGAAGAGTCTTCGTGGAGTCAGAAAATGGGCTGAAGACTTATCCTCTTCTCTGTAAGCGACCACTGGTCAGAATTCCACAGCTAGCGATTCATCTGAATCGTGAGGTAAATGATAAAGGCCTACAACTTAACAAGCAAAAACATCTGCCACCCATTTTGACTAAGAGTCAAAACTGGGAAACTGAAGATGCTTTGAAGTTCTGGCTTGCAGAGGAATTGGATTTGGAGGCGAGCAAGATCCGTAGTTGGGATTTAAGTCTTTACGACACCCAACCTGCTCAGTGCTGGGGGCCAGATCTGGAATTCATTGCCTCAGCGCGTTTGGATAACTTGTTCTGTTGCTTTACCGGATTGCAGGCCCTCTGTCACTCCAACTCTCCGAAGCCGTGGACTCAGGTTTTGGTTTGTTACGATCATGAAGAAATTGGTAGTCAGACAACGGAGGGTGCTCATTCCTCCTTTCTGGAATTTGTTATCAGAAGACTAGCGGAGCAGACGGGATCTCCACAAGCCTACGAACGTGCAGTAGCCAATTCGATCCTTGTATCGGCAGACATGGCGCACGCTGTTCATCCAAATTATGCCGAACAGCACGATCCAAATCACTTTCCTCAAATGAATGAAGGACCAGTCATCAAACGGAATTCTCAAGGCCGTTACGCTACCTCTGCAAGGACAGAAGCTTGGTTCGAGCAAATTTGTTATCAGTGTAATGTGCCTGTTCAAAAATTTGTGATGCGCACTGATCTGGCATGTGGTTCCACGATTGGCCCGATCACCGCAGCACGCCTCGGGATAGAAACCGTTGATGTGGGTGCATCGATGCTTGCCATGCACTCAATCAGAGAGACTTGTGGTTCTCTTGACGCAGATTACCTGATCAAAGCCTTCCAAGCCATCTATCAAGAACACCTTCCTATTTTAAACTGAAGCACTTTCATTGAAATAATTGCTCTGGTTTCCAAAAAATCTGATTTCCCATCAAGAATTTGTTTGAATGCAGCTTGCCAAGATCTGACACGCTCTTCCTCCCACCATTCATTTCGATCCTACAGCTAGCTCACTGGTTTCATTCATTATCCTTTCTTGCACTAAACATTCTTAGACTTTTCTCTCAGATCAAGATCCAATAACTGTTGGTGACAACACTTTTATTTTCATTTCATGAGGTGAATGCGAAACTACAAATTGATTTTGGCTTTCTGCGGTTTTCTAACTCTCCTTGGGTTCACTTGGTACGCGCTTCATCAACGAGAGCTACCAATTAAGAGTAGCAGCAACCTAAATGTGGCAGAGGCATTGGGGGGTGGCGATGTGTCCGGCTACGCACGTGCGCTGGAGCCAAGGCCTTTTTCATTTCCCAGTGATCACGCTGATCATCCCGAATTTCGCAATGAATGGTGGTATTTTACTGGGAATCTGAAGAATGAAGTCGGACGTCCCTTCGGTTTTCAAGTGACCTTGTTTCGAAATTCGCTAGTACCGGAAGTTCCCGAAGAATCCAGTTCACCTTGGAGAACAAACCAACTCTATATGGGGCACCTGGCTCTTTCGGATATTCAGGAAGATCGCTTTTACCACGCGGAGCGCTTTCAACGCGCTGCTTTGGGATTGGCTGGAGTGGAAGCACAGCCTCTAAGAATTTGGTTAGATGATTGGGAGATCAAAGGAGTGAGTAAGGATCCCATGAAATGGCAACTATTTGCTAAGACGGAAGAATTTGGGATCAATCTAGAAGTGACTCCAAGTAAGCCATTGGTACTCCAAGGAAATCAGGGACTGAGCCAGAAAGGGAAAGAACCGGGCAATGCCTCTTATTACTATTCTTTCACACGAATGATTGCGAGTGGTGAAGTAATCACTCCTGACGGAATTTTTGATGTTACTGGCTCAAGTTGGTTGGATCGTGAGTGGAGTACAAGCGTCCTTGAGTCAAACCAAGTAGGCTGGGATTGGTTCGCACTGCAACTGAACGATGGGACAGATTTGATGTACTATCAACTGCGAGATAAAGCCGGGAAACCAGATGAACAAAGTTCAGGCAAATTGGTTAATCCAAATGGAGAGAGCCGAAATCTGAACTTTGAAGAAGTAGCTCTCAAGGTCGTTAAATTTTGGAAAAGCCCTAATAGCGGAGCATCCTATCCAGCAGGGTGGACCTTGAAGCTAGCTTCTGAAAATCTAGATCTGAAAATTTCACCTAGAATGAGTGACCAGGAATTACAAACTACGGTTTCCTATTGGGAAGGATCTGTTCGAGTGCAAGGCACTCAGAATGGACAACCCATACAAGGCGTCGGATACGTGGAGATGACCGGCTACGATCAATTCATGACCTCTGTGGATGAGTCGTAGTTAAACTCCCTCAGAATTTGAGCAACATTTGGTTTGAACCATGCTCTTCAACTTGAAAAAGAGTGACTTAAAGCAACACTTGCTTTTTTGTTAGCACTCAAATAATATGAGTGCTAACAAAAAATTAAGTCATTGGAGAATTTTATGGATCCGCGAAAATTCACAGAAAAATCTTTGCTTGCCTTAGAGGCTTCTCAGAACGAAGCGACTCGGAGGCAAAACACTCAGATTATCAGTATTCATCTTTTGCAAGCACTCGTGGCTCAAGAAAATGGTCTGATTCCGCGATTGTTGGAAAAGATGGAGATTGTCTTACCCACTTTTCAGATGCAACTAGCACAACGATTAGATGCACTACCTACCCTCAGTGGATCCTCCACTACGCAAGTGAGTGGCTCAGGAGAACTAAATCAGGTCCTCGTCAGTGCAGAAGAAGAATCCAAGAAGATGAAGGATTCCTTCATCAGCGTCGAGCATCTGCTTTTAGCTTTGGTGGGAGAGGGTAAGAGGGGTAGTGCCGGACGCTTCTTGGCAGAATC
>CAJXNF010000149.1 GCA_913056375.1 uncultured Pseudomonadota bacterium
AGCGTTGTTGACTAAACAATCCAGACCACCCAGTTTCCCAATCGCAGACTGTGTGAATTGTTGAACTGCCTGAGCATCAGCAACGTCCACCTCTTCACAGTAAACGGAGGCATGATTTCTCTTCAACTGAGAAACCAACTCTGGATTAATGTCACAGGTTGCCACTTCCGCACCTTCTGCCAGAAATCCCTGGACAATGGCTAGCCCGATACCAGAGCCACCAGCCGACACAATTACTTTGTTTCCCTTCAGTTTAAGCTCCATTCCGGACTCCATTCATTGGGTAAGAATTGAACAATTAGCCATGACCACTGATCCTAGGGCAACTTTCGGACAAGGGGAAGTTCTCAACTGCTTGGAATAAAGCGATAATTCCTGGAATCACAAATGAATCCTGTGCTACTCACGAGACGCTTGAGGCTGAGTGATTTTTCAGCATCAAACCTCCCTGATTTAGCTAAAATGAATGCAGATCCCGAAGTCATGCGTTATTTTCCTCAGAAACTGAATTTTGAGGAGAGCGCTGAACTGTTGAAAAGGATCATGGCACATCATCAACAGAACGGATACGCTCTATTTGCTCTGCACCTGACTGAGAGTGATGTTTTTGTGGGTTGGTGTGGCTTGATGGTGGTTCCCTTTGAAGCGCACTTCACCCCAGCTGTTGAAATTGGTTGGCGGCTGAACAAAATCTTCTGGGGTAAGGGGCTGGCAACCGAGGCCGCTGAAGCTGTATTGCGTTTGGGATTTGTTGAATTAGGACTATCAGAAATCGTCTCGTTCACGGCAGAGTTAAATCAACCATCTATCCGGGTGATGCAGAAAATCGGCATGCAGTCAGAACCCAAGGACGCCTTTGACCACCCTAAGTTACCCACTAACCACCCTCTGCAAAGGCACATCCTCTATCGGCTGACCAAATCGCTCTGGTTGGAACAGCGTGAATGTTCGAAAACACCGTAAGTTTTTATCCAACTAGCTATTCAGAAATCTTGCATAATTTTAGCAACAAACTGAATACTTACTCTATCATTGGCTCGAATTTTTCTATTCACTACATCACTAGAGCCACACTAAGGTAACCTAAATCCTTGCTTTCAGTTTTCAAAAATTTCTCAACACGCCCAAATCCAAAATCCTTCGTGTTGTTGACAGGAGGCCTCTTTGAAAAAAGAACATCGTGTACATCCTAGATACCGTGTCCAATTGCTCGCCAAGATGGAAGAGGGACAGCGGGTATCACACGTAAAAATAATCGATCTGAGCCTGGCAGGTTGCCGAATTGTCTGCAAACAGCTGCTTAATCCTTCGGCCCATGTTCGCCTAACTTTTTTTCTCAAAACAGAAGCCGGACATCAAGCGGCCCTTCCCATCTCCTGCAGAGTAACTAGAGTGTTCAAAGCCGATGAGGAAAAAGTAGTTGGATTGGCATTTATTGGTACCATCTTGCCTGAAAACGGGATAGAGCAACTCATCGCAGAAGCTGCCAAAAATCCCAAAGCCAAGCTCGCCTAGTTTTTGAATGAACAAATATCAATTTTCCACTCGATCTAAACTGGATGCAGGATGCCTTGCCAGTGACTCCTTCCCCTACGGAGAACTATGAGAATCCTACTTTTCAGCATCGCTGTCCTCTTTCTTAGTCAATTAGGCGCCTGTTCCATGAGTTGTACATCGGTCATGAGTAGCAATGCCAACTACAATGAGTGTGTGATGCGCAACACTCTCTCTTGAGCTAACAAACTTATCTTTTGCGTCCCTCGTTTCCTCAAGCCTGGAAACTACTTCCTCTGAATCTGCTCCATTTTTCCATCTAACTTGCCCAGGGGTTCTTTTCGCTCCAAGTGACCAAGAGCAGGTGAAAATCAACATTTCACTTGCTTCTACCATTCAGTTGGTGAAGATGTCCGGTGCTACTACACTCTAATTCTAAGAACACTTCCAACTGGACTTCACATGAGCAAAGCAGATGAGTTTAACAAAGCCTGGGATTTGGGTATGCAAGGCGATTTTTCCCTAGTAGATGCTCTTTATCACCCAGATTACATCACCGTTGACCATCAAACTGGTGACCACATTGACATTGAAGCTGATAAGGAATTGATCAACCAAGTTAAAGACATGGTTACCATTGGACCTTGTCGAGTTATTTTTGAAAGTTCTGACTTTCTATGCCTTCATCGATACCTACGCTTCACTGAAGAAGAACCCCAATATAATGGTGTCATTACAGCCATCACCTACCAAGAGAACAAAATCTTTCGTCAGGAAAGCTCAGTACAAACCCTGAATTACGACCCTTCCTGTAATCAAGATTGGAGTTGGTCTGATTTTGAATAGTGAGCCTTTAATTAATAAACAAAGACTTTTAATAAAATTTTGATAATTGAAATTATTATACAACAAGCATGAGTCTTTTAAGGATACAACAGGTTCTTGGATTCTCTGACCATACCTTCGCAAAGACTCATCCCTAACTCGCAAACTACTGCGCTACGCAAAATTCAATTTCGACATATAACAAAATTGCATGATTCTATGAAATAACTTCATTTGACATTATGGATGACATAAAAGATAAAGGCGATCCCTAAATCAGGGGAGTTTCTGGCTATCTAAACGATGGAGGAATCATGAAGCGAAGAGAATTTTTGAAGAGGACAGGAGCACTGGCTGGGGTAGCTGCTGTTTCTGGCCTACCTAGTCTGGCTCATGCCGCAGGCAAGCCAGTAGAGAGCATGACATTGTTGACAGCGAATGCTGGATTCGATCCGGTTCGTCCGGAGATGGGCCGACTGATCACACAGGCCTGCAAGAAGATTGGCTGGGATGTGAAGTTGGCCGCAGAAGATTACAACATGGGTATCGGCAAGGTCTTTAACGAGAAAGACTTTGACATGTTCATTGTACGCTGGACGGGAAGAGCGAACCGAATTGATCCGGAGACCTTCACAGCAATGATGCATCACCGAGATGGTAACTACAACAAGTGGGGTTACAACAATTCTCGGGTAAATGAACTCAGTGATGCCCAACAAGTGGAGATGGATCCGCAGAAGCGACGGGATTTGGTACTGCAAATTCAAGAGACAATTTACAATGACGCAGCCAGCAGTCCAATAGTTTATCCGAGCATGACGAACGCCTACAGGGAGGATCGCCTCAAAGGAGTCGTTCCGCAAGTCGGTGAGGGAATTGGCAGTCTGTGGACAGACATTGCGGCTACAACCACTGGTGGAGATGGTTACATTCGGACTGGACAAACTTCTCCACTTAAGAATTTGAATCCGGTCTCTGTGACAGATTCGAACGAATTCAAAGAACTGCGAATGATCTATGACCGACTATTGCAGGTTGGCCCCGATGGCAGCATCGAACCGTGGGCGGCAACCGCCATTAAGGCAGTTGATTCAACAACGGTTGATATTACCTTACGAGAGGGCATGACCTTCCATGATGGAAAACCGGTCACTCCGGCTGATGTGAAGTTTACCTTTGACTACCACAAGCAGTGGAAGGCTCCTTTCTTCATTTCTTCACTAGAGAAGTTTGAATCGGTCACCATTACTGGCAAGAATACGTTGCGCATCAAGCTAACGGCTCCACACGCTCCGCTGATGATCAACTTTTTCGCTCAGATTTTCATTTTGCCGCAACACATTTGGAAAGACATTCCCGAGAAGGTCAATGTTGATGACGTGTTGAAGTTTGCCAATGAAAATCCGATTGGAAGTGGCCCCTTCAAATTTGACTACTGGGACCGGGGTAAGGAACTGAAGGTGTCTGCCAACAAGTCTCATTTCCGAGCCCCAAAGTGTGCAGGAATCATCCGTGTAACTTACGGTAGCCATGACGCAATGGCTGCAGCAATTGAAGCGGGAGAGTGTGATCGTACACGTTACATTCTCAAGCCCGCTTTGGTTGAAGATTTGAACAAGATCAACGGCATTGTTGGCAAGGGCTACTCCAGTCATGGCTGGTATGGTTTCATGTTCAACCACCTCCGAGGCCCCCTACAGGATCCGATCTTCCGAGCAGCGATCGATCACGTAGTGCCCCGAGATGTCATCCAGGCCGTCGTGATGTCTGGTTTTGCTGACAAGGGTGGTTCTGTGATTGCGCCAGCCAACGAGTTCTGGCACAACGCCTCACTCAAAGCCCGGCCTTCCAGCACCAAGAAAGCTCGTGAGATCTTGGCTGCCGCAGGATATAGTTGGGACAGCAGCGACCGGCTGCATTACCCAGCCTGATCTTTACACCAGTTCAGTGTCTGTTCAGGATGCTGAACTGGTCATCCTTCCCATGATTTGCGGCAGCAAAAGTCATGTTTGACTACATTCTGCGGCGATTGGTCTACACCCTCATCACACTCTTTGCCGTCGCCTCGATTCTTTTTGTGCTCTTCCGGATGCTTCCGGGCGAAGCTACCATGCAGGTGATCAGTCCAGCAATGGACCCTGCCGTTCAAGAAAGAATGAAAGCGGCCTTCGGTCTCGATCTTCCCATCTGGCAACAGTACTTCATTTATCTTCAAAATCTCGTAACCCTCGAGTGGGGTCGTTCTTTCGTTTCTGCGCAGGAAGTCACCTCTGTGATTGCCTATCGTTTCTGGAACACCCTGCTGCTAATGCTGACTGGCTTGTGCCTAACGCTGACTGTCGGCATTGGCTGTGGAATCTGGATGGCTTGGCGCAGGAATGGGCCACTTGATGTGGGAGGGACGATCGTTGGGCTAATTTTTCAAGCGGCTCCACCTTTCATTACCGGACTCCTGCTACTAATGGTTCTGAGTTATCGACTAGGGCTTTTCCCAACAGGAGGAATGTATCCTCCCGGCCAACGGCCAGACAGCCTGTTGGAGTTGCTGATCATGCCAGCTTTCTGGGAAAGGATTGTGCTGCCAACCATCACCGTTGGGGCCTACTATCTTGCGACACCCATGCTCGTCATGCGAGACAGTATGCTAGAAGTGCTGGGCAGTGATTATATCGAACTTGCAAAGGCCAAGGGCCTGAAACCACGTATCGTCATGTTCCGACACGCAGCTCGAAATGCCCTGTTGGGAGTCGTCACTCTGGCGTCCATCATGGTTGGCTTTGCAGTAGGTGGACAAGTTGTCGTTGAATCGCTTTTCTCCTGGCCAGGAATGGGACAACTGATGGTAGAGTCCGCAGCGGCTCATGATTATCCAGTCGCACAGGGAACCTTTCTGATGCTCGCGATCTTAGTCATTGGGCTGAACTTCTTGACCGACATTCTCTACTGCTACCTTGATCCGCGGATCAAGGTTTCCAACACAGGTCTCACATGACTGGAGAACATCGATGAGTGCTCCCGCCTCTCAAGTAATCGCCTACGATGTCTATCGGGTTCGGATTCCCTTAGTGACCCCCTATCATCTCTCCAAAGTCTACGGGACCTTGACTCATAGTGATGTCCTGATTCTGCGCATAGAGACGTCCACTGGACTGGTGGGGTGGGGAGAAGCAGACCCTGGTGGAATTAGATTCACAGGTGACACTCCTGAGTCCACGATGCAAGAAGTTCATCGGGGAGTGTTTCAACCGATTCTTGGCCAGGAGCTGAACAATTGGAAGGGACCACAGTCGCCGCTTCCTACAGGGGGATCACTCGCTGCTGCTTGTGACGTGGCAATGCATGATGCTCTCGGGCACTATCACCAAAAACCTGTTTGGGAATTGTTGGGCACTCGTCACCACCAAAAACTAGAACTGCTCTGGCCCACGTCTTCGGGTACTGCCAGTGATGATTTAGCAGTCATTCAGCCCAAACTTTCCGAAGGCTTCCGCACCTTCATGCTGAAAATGGGAGACAAGCCCATTTTGGAAGAACTGGGCAGGTTGAAACAGGTGTTCGCTGCGCTACCTAAAGATGCTCACCTGATGACTGATGCCAATCAGGGCTGGACTCGTGAGGAAGCCAAGGAATTTTTCCAAAATGTTCAGGACCTCCCACTGGTGCTGGTGGAGCAACCATTGGTGGCAGATGATCTCGAAGGACTCAACGACCTTCGCCAGTATGGCGTTCCAATTTCAGTGGATGAGAGCCTCCAGAATCCGGAAAATGCCAGAGAAATTATTGCCAAGGGTGCTGCAGATATTTTCAGCATCAAGATCTCAAAAAATGGCGGTCTACTGCGTGGCTTAGAGATCGGTAAAGCTGTCGAAGCAGATAACAAACGAGTGATGATGAACAGCATGATCGAACTTGGTATCACTCAGAGTGCTTCCCTGCATCTAGGGACAGTCTTGCCAAATCTAGTGCCTTTTGGTCACGCCTATATGTCAACTCTAAGGATGAGTGATGATGTAACAGACTTCTCTGATTGGATTCAATCTGGAACAGTTCGTCTTCCCGAGGCCCCAGGTAGCAATATCAACATGGTGCGCGCCCCAATCTGTCAGCTTGCCACCCGAGTATTCATACCACCAACGGAACTCATAATGGCATCGTGACCAACTCTTCGTTTCCCCATTGGGTCCAGGTTTGTAACGAAAAGGGACATCGGCAACAGGTCCCTGCCACTGATTCCAATCTAAGTGACTTGGAGCTTTGGCAACTGGGATTTCGGGACTGGTTGGCGCTCCCCCCATGCTGCAGGTCGCTTTTTTCAATGTTCCTAATCGCCCCTCTTGGATGAGGGCAATCGCTTGGATGAATTGCCGCCCACTTCTCTGCTGAGTCCCAATCTGAACGATCCTTCCCGTTTGTTCACAGACTTCACAGATTTGACGACCTTCATCAATCGTCAGTGTCATGGGCTTCTCACAATAAACATCCTTGCCCGCTCGCATCGCTTCGATCGCAATCTTTGCGTGCCAGTGATCGGGGGTGGCGACCATGATGGCATCGATGTCTTCGCGCGTGCAAAGCTCGCGATAGTCCGCGTAGGCATCGCAGCCTGCAAAAGTCCCTGATCTCGTTGATTCGGCATAGTGCTTTTCCACTATTAGCTTAGCGGGTTTGCGTCCTAGTGGTGGGCGTTTCCCGGGTTTGGCATCCCGAT
>CAJXNF010000150.1 GCA_913056375.1 uncultured Pseudomonadota bacterium
CCCCCCTGGTACTGGCGCCATCCTTGCTGTTGCGGCATCACGCCCCACGGTCGTGGCGGGCAAGGACGGTTCGATCGCTGTCAAGCGTCAGATGCAGGTGAACCTCACGGCGGATCACCGCGTGATCTATGGAGCCGACGGTGCCGCCTTCCTCAAGGATCTGGCTGAGCTGATCGAGACCCGCCCGGAAAGCCTGGCGCTTTGATCGGGTGTCTGAGGACAGGGACCACCAACTCAGCAGCTACGACTACGACCTGCCGCAGGAACGGATTGCCCAGGCACCGGTTGAGCCGCGTCACAGTGCGCGGCTGATGCTGGTGCCCCCGCGGGGGATGCCGAACGACGCAGTGCGTCATGGCCAGGTCTGGGATCTCCTGTCTGAACTCCAGGCCGGTGATCTGCTGGTGGTCAACGACACCCGTGTGCTCAAGGCGAGGTTGAAGGTTCGTCGTGCTGGTGGTGGCTTGTCGGAGCTGTTGGTTCTCGAGCCGAGGGGTGAGGGGCAATGGCTGTGTCTGGCACGTCCGGCAAAACGAATGCGGCCAGGTGATGTCCTCACGATTGATGGCACATCCATTGGCTTGACGGTTTTGGCCGAGGATGCGGCCAGTGGAGGGCGACTGGTCCAGTTCCCCTCGGATTGTGCCGACGCTGAAACGATTGAGGATCTGCTCAATCAGTGCGGGGAGGTTCCATTGCCTCCGTACATCGATCGGCATGATCCGAATGATGCTGAGCGATACCAGACCCGCTACGCCGATCGGCCCGGTGCTGTCGCGGCACCGACAGCAGGCCTGCATTTCAGTGATGAGCTGCTGGCCGCATTGCAACGCAAAGGTGTGCGCCTGGCGCGAATCACCCTGCATGTCGGGCTGGGTACGTTCCGGCCCGTTGAAACGGAAGATCTCACGCAGCTGCAATTACACAGCGAGTGGATTGAGGTTTCAGAAGCCGTTGTTGAAGCGATTCAGACCTGTACTGGTCGGGTGATTGCCGTCGGTACAACGAGTGTTCGTGCTCTAGAAGGGGCTGCTCAAGCCCATGGAGGTGTGCTTAAGCCGTTTACCGGACCCGTGAATCTGGTGATTCAACCTGGGTACCGATTTGCTGTGGTGCAGGGTCTGCTCACCAACTTTCACCTGCCGAAAAGTTCGTTGCTATTGCTGGTCAGTGCGTTAATCGGTCGTGAGAAGCTGCTGGCTCTTTATCAGGAAGCCATCGCCTTGCAATATCGATTTTTCTCCTATGGCGATGCCATGTGGATTTCGCCCGACTCTGTTTTGAATAAGTAAGTTTTAATCGCCAAAAAATGGATCCATCCACTGAATGGACATTGGATCAATCTGAAGATAAGCAGGTTGAATTAAAAGTTTTTTGCTTTTAACTGCTTCGCGGATTGGAGCACTTGTCTCCATCAGCGATCTGGCAGTAATGTTTGCATTCTTGATGCAGGCATCAGCATAAGTTGACTGGTTGTTAATGTCGACACCATGACTGGCTAAGCCTGTTTTGATATCAAGAACGAGTTCGGTCAATGATTGTGAGAAGTTCTGATCCTTGAGATAAGCTGCTTTGACTGCGCCACAGTTTTGATGGCTCATGATTAAAAGAACCTTGACATTCAGATCAAGAACTGCATATTCAATCGAACCAGCAGATCCGAATGTGTTGGTATTGCCAGCATTGCGGATTACAAATAGGTCTCCAAAGCCAGCATCAAAAATGACCTCCACAGGTACTCTTGAATCCGAGCAGGCTAAGAGTGCGACCTGAGGATGTTGACCACCAATCAACTGATGGCGTCGAGCCTCAGTTGCGTGGGGATGATCAGATTGACCAGAAAGAAAGCGGGAAAAACCACGCTTTAATTCTTCGACGATCTCGAAGGGATTATCCAATCCTTGACCGGAGTCAACAAAATCGCACAATTGATTATCCATACCAAGTGAACTCATTGATACTATTTTGCCTGTTACTAGGCTCTTTGGCTGGGCGAGTCAGAGTATCCTGACAGGATTAATTCGCATTGCTGCAAAAAGGACTGAGCATTAGTAAAATCGCAAAATTAATCCCATTTGATGTGAATTGGCTTTTACTAGCGGTAGAATCCGCTTCTGCTGAAGCAGTAGCTGAAGTTTCCGAACGATTGGAAGGGCTGGAATCGTTAGATTTTGATTTCCAGTCGGGGCTGCTGGCGATCGCTGTCTTTCTGATTGTTTCGATTGGATCAGAGAAATTTGGTTCAAAAGTCGGCATACCAGGATCAATCATTCTGTTCTTCCTGGGTCTTTTCTCCCACGTCACTGGTTTTAGCTTCGAAAATTTTCCGCTCGAAGAAGTGCACGTTGTTGCTTTGAGTGTACTTCTCTTTTTCAGTGGTCTTTCATTCGATCGTTCACTGCTTAAAAGAAACAAATTATTATCACGTTCCATACAGCTGGCCGTGTTTGGAACAGTGTTGAGCATGTTTTTTCTAACTATATATCTGAGAATAGGTATGGGACTATTCAGCTCGACAGCTGGAATTCTTGAAGGAATTTCGGGGAATGTCTTTTCTTTGATGGCTGTCATTATTATCGCAGCTCTGTCTGTTCAGGATTGGAATTCATTCGTTTTTGTATCCCACCGAGTTAAAGATTTTGGTGTAATACTCACAAATATTTTCAAAGTTGAAACAGCAATATCGGCGTCTATTTCTGTTGCTGTTGCCGAATTGTCGATTTATTTTTGGCTCAATTTAAATCCCCATATTGATGCAACCCGTGGCCACGAACTAATTGCCTCTATTTTTACGGGTATTTTTCTTGGTGCTGCAACTGGACTTGTTCTTGGCTGGTTTTTAACAAGTGTTATTCGATTTTTGGTTACGTCCAAAGCTCAGTTGGTTTTGGCTGCTATTGCCTTTACTTTTTTGGGATATGTCATAACATTTGTGATTGTTGAACAAGGTGGATATCTGTGTGCTCTTGTTATGGGTGTCGTTACTTCAATGACTTATCGTTCATCATCTACTGAAGAAGAAATAGAATTCCTCTCAGAGTCTCTTGAGTCAGTCAACATTGCCTCTGAATCTATTTTGTTTTTTGCGATAGGTCTTGGCTTGGAAACGATGCACTTTTTCAAACATTTGCCGTTCGCATTCTATGCCTGGCTCGGCATCGTTTTAATGAGACCGATTGCGGTTGCATTGTTCTTTCGCTCAGATCTCATACCGATTGAGGAAAAAAAGATATTGTCGTCATTCAGTCCCAAAGGAGCTATTTCGATGGCTCTTGTTGTAACGGCACCGGAAATGCTCAAGGAAACATTTTCGCTTGAAATGATCAACGTTTTGCCTGAGGAATCTCTCACTTTCATGGCTGATACAGTTTGCGGTGCTGTGCTGATATCAATGATTGTCAAATCAGTCTTTATTCCCCGTCTTCATGAAAATCTTCACGGAAAAATGGCTCTTTCCGGCGACGAAGACAATACTTTAAAGGCTTGAACAATGAAACCTCAGCATTTCACCGACCGCTATCGATTGATCCGGTCAATTCTGATTGGCTCCCTTGTTAGCATTGTTTGTCTACCTTTTTTCTCGAACGAAGAATCTTTAACATTTGCCATTGCTGCCTCACTTTCGTTTGACCTCGCAATATTTTTACGTCTGACATGGTCAATGTCTATAGAACAAACCAGACAGGTATTCTCAAGATTTACAGCTCGACAGTCATTGGTCGCAGAAAGAACCATCGCTCTTGTTTTTATGAGTGTTGGGTTGCTGAGTTTTTGCGTTTCTGACTTGAATTCGGTGAATGATGTTCTCCCAGATTCATTTCACATATTTTTGGCATTCATTTCACTTTTCATGACTTGGCTGCAATTGCACAATGCATTTGCATTGTATTATGCCAAGCTTTATTATGACATGAATCCTGTTGCATTGAGTCCCGGAAAAGAGCAACAAGGTTTTGTTTTTGCTGGTTTGGAACCTGTATTCAGCGATTTTCTCTATATCTCATACTCCATAGGCCTTACCTACTCGATGACTGATTGCGGGGTAGAAGATTCTTCTGTGAGGAGGGTTGTGATTGTGCATTGCATTTCGTCTTTCCTCTTTGCATCAACAGTTCTTTCTGTTATTTTTTCTCTCGCAACGCAAGTCAATTATGGCTGACCTTGTGATGTGTTAGCAAATCAACGTTGAAATCTGCCTCTCATGCATTTGCTGCTTCACAAGTTGGTGATACTCTCGTATAATTCAGATACTTTGAATCTTAACCATGTTCGAGCTCGAGTATCTAGTGGCTTTCGGCTTGGGAGCTGGTCTTGTCGCCTTCACCCCAGTCGTTGCTTCAGTTGCAGGTCGTGAGAGTTCGATCACCAAAGGTGTCTCCGGTGTCGGCCGCGGCTTGACCAAACAAGGGTTGAAAGTTGGTCTGCTGGTTGGCTCGAAGGTCTCTGGCCTGTTCAAGGGTGTCCAATCTGGATTGACAGAAGTTGGCGAGAGTTTTGGTGATATTTTGGCTGAAGCAAAAGCTGATTTGGCTGAATCAAAGACTTCTGCTAAGGCTTGATACGGTCTTGATTCTTGTTGGTTGAGCTTCGCTACGCCACATCAGATCGGTTACGTTATCGATTTAAATCTCAATTGACTGTTCGAGAAGCATCTTTTCTTGAGCAGTCTTTTTCTTATGAATTTCCTCAATATAGGTTCAGAATTACATCTGGTAATTTTGGTTGTGTTATTTGTGCTGAGCAGGATATCAACCTTAACCCAGTCGATTTAGGTCTGTGGTTAGAAGCTTTTATGTCTTCTGCCCCCGTTCAAGGCCCTGCAGAGCCACCAACTCAGCTGGAGGTTTTCAAGGAGCAATTGAGATTGAAATCAATTGATGGTTTCATTGCTTTGGCAGTTTTAGGATGGGTTTTGCCAGTATTGCCAGGAACTCCTTTTTTTCTGATGGCTTGGTGGTTGGGTTGGCGTCCACCTGTATCAGACAAGAGTGAAACTGAGGTTCAGCCATCCTGATTCAATATTTGCTCGAGAGCATTGTTGCTTAGACCAACTGCCTCCCAGATCGATGGTTCGATGATGGGTCTTATAAATTAAATGCAGGGTCTGATCAATTTGTTGAATCTGAAGTTCTGAACTCTCAATGCCCGGTATATATAATTTGATTGTTTTTGCCTCTTCATTTATTTGGAATGAGTTTTCGACTTGAAAGTTGCTTTTTGCGCTTAAAATGCTGTTTAGGCTTGAGACTTGGTCTGTCTCATTGCTGATATGGCGAAGTGATCCACCGCAAAAATTATCGCTTAGCAATTTGGTTGTTTTATTGTCCAGGTCGGTCAAGATGAGATGCCATGGGATAGCACCATAAAAGCCCATAATTTTGATTTTCTCTTCAATCGAGCTCACGGGCTGACTTTCACAGTCCGTAAACATAATCAATGGATTGTGATGGCCTGAGCAAAGCTTTTGCTGAAATATCTCCAGACGGCTTTTCCAGTTATCGCTGAGCCTTAATTGTTTTGATGCTGGTAGTTTTAGGCGAAGCAACGTTTCGACAGTTGACAATGAACCTCTTGTTTTATCCCACCAGTTCAGCAATGGCTCGAGTAAATTGTCGATTAAATGGGGACCATTTTGCGCGAGCTGAAAGAGTTTTATGGTCTCCGATGGATGGGGTAAAAGAAAAAGCTGGGTGCTACTCTCGCTTTGATTTTCGCTGGTCTCAGCGAGATAGAGTAATTTTGCAATGTCCTCCAGGCCGGGTATAAATGGAAGTTCTATTGATTTTTTTGAGTTGATTTCTAGAAGTTTCCACCATTCTTCTGCATGGGGGCAGAGCTGTAACCATAGCTATTCAATGTATATGCTTGGCTGGAACTCCTCAATCTGGACAAATTCAAGAGCGTAGATTTCTGCTGGGAGAATATAGCCACTTATATTAACGATGCTTAATTTTTGATTGGGGTCCCAATCACCAGTCCATCGAGTCAGCCATTGTTGTAGCGAGCAATACCTTTCGGAGGACGCGAACAATATCAAGAAGGTTCAGCGGCATTGTCAGTCACTGTAGTGGCAACCATGCCCGGGATTACCAATTTTCCGCGTTAAAGTCGCGAGGAATCGATCCTGCCAATGTTCGAGCTGGAAACCCTTGCTGCATTTGGAGCTGGCGCTGCCTTGATGGCGATGGCTCCTGTGGTTCGCAAAATGGGGAATCAAGAGCTTGGTGATTCCATGGGGCAAGCAGGACGCAACATGGCTAAAAGTGGGGTCAAAGTTGGATTGGTTGCTGCAGGGGCTGCTGGGAAAGTTGCTCGTGGCGTCGCGAAAGGTGCAGCTGAGGTGGCTGAATCCTTTGTGGATCTAGTTGAAGAAGCCAAATCAGAGCAGTCTGATGACCGATCTGTTGATGCCGATGCTTCCAAGCCGTCTGTTTCCAAGGAGCCAGTAATTACTGAAGTGACGGTCGAATAATTAATCGAAACTTCTCTGCTCTCCCGCTATTTGATTTCATGGCTGCTTCCGTTCAGGTTTCTCAATCCTTTGAGTCCATCGATGGTGGTTCATTTAGAATCGAAGATGGGAAAGCCTTTAAACTTCCTAAATTTGTTGAGCGTGTTATCCATGCTTCTTCGCGAAGGATTCGTTTCAGTGTTGATGCGGAATTCACGGATTTTGAAAACTTCCAGCGTCACTTGCAATCTCTTCCATCGGTAGAAAATGTTCGTTTTAATAGTTGGGCCTACTGCTTTGTTGTTGTTTTTAAAAGCGATTCCACAATTGATATAAATCAATGGATGGGGCATTTGCCCCGTCGAAGCAAAGATATTCCCCATATTCCTGAGTTACCACAAGTCGTCGCTGCGTCGTCCAACGGGCCGTCTGACGATGACGATGAGGAATTCGTGCCAACCCGAGTCATTCTCCCCGTTTGTTCACTCGGTCTCGCATTGCTAGCAGGCCCGTTGGCTTTGCCGCCACTGGCGGT
>CAJXNF010000151.1 GCA_913056375.1 uncultured Pseudomonadota bacterium
TTTCAAAAAGAACAACTTTCAAAATTACAATTCAAACCTAGGAAAGAATGGGCCTTCTGATCAAAGGACAATGGCATGACCAATGGTACGAAACCAAATCCAACAAAGGTCACTTCATTCGGGAGGATGCCCAATTCCGAAACTGGATTACCAAGGATGGAAGACCGGGGCCCGACAATAGAAAAGGTTTTCGAGCGCAGGCAGGAAGGTATCATCTATACGTTTCAGGCGCATGTCCTTGGGCACATCGAACCCTAATTTTTCGCCAATTAAAAGGCCTGGAGGAACTGATTGGAGTTTCAGTCGTTCACCCCCATATGCTTCAAAATGGTTGGGAATTTCGGAAAGCAACTGAAGACTCACGGTTTATGGATCATTTATATGAATTGCCGTGCATGCATGGTCTCTATACGAAATGTGATCCTCAATATACCGGGCGAGTCACCGTCCCAGTTTTATGGGATAAAGAAACCGAACAGATTGTCAGCAACGAATCTTCTGAAATCATTCGAATGTTCAACTCCTCGTTCAATGAGTTGACTGGCAATCATGAGGACTACTACCCGATTGAGCATCAACAAGAAATCGATGAGTGGAATGATTTAATTTATCGAACTTTTAATAACGGTGTCTACAGGTGTGGATTTGCCACAACCCAAACTGCTTACGCCGAGTCCTTCGTTGAGCTTTTTGAGACACTCGACCACATTGAAGAGCACTTGGCGGACAATACTTACCTTTGTGGAAGCAAACTCACTGAAGCGGACTGGCGCTTATTCCCAACACTCATCAGATTCGATCCCGTCTATCATGGCCACTTCAAATGCAACCAACGAAGGATAAAAGACTATCCTCAATTGTTTGGTTACACTCGAAGATTATTACATTACCCAGGAATTCTGAAGACTGTAGACCTCTGGCAAATCCAACAACACTACTACTTCAGTCATGAAACGATAAATCCAAGTCGAGTCGTACCCCTTGGTCCAGATATGCAAGCCTATGCTGAACCCCCGGTAGATGAATCTGCAGCTTTACCAGAAAACCCTAACCAATGAACTTTCCGGATGACGAATCAAACTAATTCATTCAAAAAAACCTTACACTCCTTGATCCCATCGATCACGATTGCTTGTGCCATTACCCTCAACTTTCCTCAAGAAGTAGTATTTGCTCAGTCAGCCGATTGTGACTTCAGACAATCGCAATTGCAGCAATCAATGCCTCCACGGGGAGAACGTTTGGTGCTAACAGCCTTGGAAGAGTGGCCGCAGGAAATTGCTGGAAGGGCTGCCGATACGGAGGGGGCAATTCGAAGGGCACAGGAACGGATTGCCGAAGCTATTTTCCTCAGAGTTGAGTCGATCACTAGCAATCGAATGGAACTAAAAGTCAACAATGATGATGAGAATTTCATTGAAGAATCGACTCAACGAATCCGGACCTCTAGTAGAATCGACATACCTCTCCCACCACCTGAGATCTTGAGCTGCAGTGATGAAACAACTCTAGTGATTTACCCTCTGACAATTGGCCAGTTGGCTGCTCCTTCGGTTCAATACGCAAAGGATGTAGCAGCCTTAATGGAAGAGGCTTCCAAAGCATCATCCGGTCAAACCCTACTTGAACGATTATTTGGCCAATCTGGGCCGGAGGCAGTTGATTTTAGCCGACTCCTCAGGGCATATCGGAGTGCATTGCTGGTGGAGCAGCGATCCCGATATCGTGATGCAGCGCTACAACTCGCGCAATTAGAAAGTATCCCTGCTAGTAGTGAAATTCGCAGTGAATTGGATCCGCTACTTTCAAAATTGAAGCTAACCCACAGCCCAGATCAAGTTCGCTTAGTTCCAGCATCCAACAATGGAAGTTATCGCTTTCAAAGCCCTCTGCAATTAGATTTGACCTTTAAAGAGGAACCTCTTCCCGATGTTCCCTTGAGACTAAAATTCGCCTCGAGAAAAAGAGAGTTTGAACAAATTAGCACTATTTCAACTAGCGGTAGTCTTCGCTTGAGTGAGCTTTCTATCCAGGTAACTCAAGGTGGAAAAGGACTTAAGCAACAATCCCAATTGGATGAGACCTGCCCATCCACGTTGAATGTCCAATTGGATTTGGGACCCGAAGCCCAAACACCTCTTGAGTTGGCAAACATTGAACTTGAGTGCGTTCTGTTATCTGAGCTGGAATTCAATAAATCAGCTAGGATCAATACTATGGAAGCATGGAAAAATTATCTAAAACGTTTTCCAGACTCTCCTCAACAGATTGAAGCAGTTGAAGGGTTGGCGAAAATTCAGCTGAACTTAGTGGAAGATCAATTAGCAGAAAAGGAGTTCAAAAAAAGAGAGTTGATGGCACTTCGTGAGTATCAGATGGGCGCGAGCCTAAAGGAACAAGTTGAAGATACCATCAACCGTCTAAGCGGGGAAATTGAAGAACTAACAGCAATTCTTTTGGACGACCCTTTGGCTGAGGACGTGTTTGTTTTGGAAATGAGAAGTGTGGCTAATCCGCGTTTTTATGTTCATCCTGAATTACGAATCGCAACGGAAGACGGGCGAGAAGAGCGATTCAGTCTGAGGCGTCTGGTCCTTGGAATGGGCCAGGAAGAGGGAGCATTTGGAGGTCTCATTGACCTTCGATATGACCCATCATGGAAGCAGCCAGTCAGAGAGCTTCAATTCAGCGGTCAATTTAGGGCCTGGGGAAACCGAAGTACTCCATTGGGCCTAGCCCTCGGGGGAACTTATCTGAGCTATACCGAAGACTATGAACTCCTTAGCGAGGGTCCCTACACAGGAGTTGAAAAGGACGGTGAAAGTAAATTTTCTCCCACCTTTGATGAGTGGGAAATCTACGCAGTTGGAATTGCGAAATTTCCTAGTAGAAACAGTTTCA
Source organism: uncultured Pseudomonadota bacterium (assembly GCA_913056375.1). Classification (GTDB taxonomy): domain Bacteria; phylum SAR324; class SAR324; order SAR324; family NAC60-12; genus JCVI-SCAAA005. Next base: position 2,902 of record CAJXNF010000151.1, read on the forward strand.
TCCATCTGTTTCTAGGCTCAACACAAGTTCAAGGAGCATTTCAATATTTCCTGAAAGCTCCGAGCTTTGCGTTAATCTCTGAAGCTAAGTGGCGACACAAGGATTACAAGATAGATCCACGCCCCACTGATTCTTCTGGCAACAACGATTTCAAGGAGCGCGAAGAACAGGCCGAACTCCAACAACGTGATTTTCGTTTTGGCCTCAAGTTTGGCAATACCATCGCTAACCGAGTCAATGTACAAACTCGTGTCTGGTACAGTACTCAGGAAGAAAAGCTTTTGCTTGGCATTGGATCAAGTTTCTAAAACAAGAAGATCTGACGGTCAATGGGATCAAAAAGGTAATTTCAATTCTTGAAAATCTAGAATCGAAACCCTTAAAAACCTGAATCAATGATCCTGAAGATTCCATTCGCTTGATTTATCAAAATCTTTTACAGAATTTTTATGCCCCGTTTTAATGCTAACTTGTCAATGATGTTCCATGAACATGATTTTCTTGACCGTTTTGGAGCTGCAGCTAACGCAGGTTTCCAGGGAGTAGAGTTCCTCTTTCCATACGCATACTCAATTGCTGATCTAAAAGAAGCCCTTGAAGCGAATCAATTAACCCAAGTGCTGTTTAATCTTCCTCCAGGAGATTGGGAGAAAGGGGAGAGAGGGATGTGTTGTCATCCAAATCGTCAAAACGAATTTCGCGAGAGCGTTGAACTCGCTCTTGAATACGCTAAGGGTGTTAGTTGTAAGCAAATTCATGCTATGGCTGGAATCAAGCCAGAGGGGGTTCCTGAAGAAGCTCTCTTAGAAACGTATGCAGAAAATCTCAAATACGCCTCACAACTTTGTGCACAACAAAATGTTAGATTGCTAATTGAAGCAATCAATTCTCGAGACATGCCTGGATATTTCTTGAATCATTCTGCTCAAGCAATCTCGGTGATTGAGAAAGTAGGCTCTTCAAACCTTTGGTTTCAGTATGATATTTACCACATGCAAATCATGGAGGGAGATTTGTCACCCACAATCACTGAACTCCTCCCTAGGATTGCTCACTTTCAAATTGCTGATACTCCAGGGCGTCATGAACCAGGAACTGGTGAGATCAACTACCCATTCCTCTTTTCAAAATTGGACGAACTAGGATACGAAGGTTGGGTGGGCTGCGAATATAGACCGCTCTCGGGAACTCTTACAGGACTGAGTTGGGCCTCAAGTTGGTTGGGCAAATGAATAATTTCAAAGATCTCAATGATTCCTTGATATTTGACGAGATAAAATGAATTCACTTCCTGAGATTCTTGATCAAACGTTAAAAGCCGCCCTTCAACGCTCTCAGCCCCAAATTTGTCTGCCTAGGTACTTGAAAGAAATTCAAGAGACAGAAAAATTGCCAGAGCGGATCATAGTTTTAGGTGCCGGAAAAGCATCAGCCGAGATGGCCAATGCGTTGGAGTGTCATTGGCAGGGGACGGATTGGGGAGCAAAGTTGAGTGGTCTGGTTCTGACACGCTATGGCTATGGAGTACCTTGTAAATCAATTGAAATTGTCGAAGCAGCACATCCAGTACCAGACGAAATTGGCCAGATTACGGCTCAAAGAATTCTGAATCTAGCCAGATCTGCTACGGAACAAGATCTGGTAATCTGCCTGATTTCTGGAGGTGGATCTGCTTTGTTGGCCTTACCAGGTCAAGGTCTTAGCCTTCAAGACAAACAAGCGCTGAACAGATCCCTCCTCTATTCCGGAGCTACGATTGGAGAAATGAATTGCGTCCGCAAACATCTTTCTTCAATCAAAGGTGGGCGTCTCGCTCGAGCAGTTCAGCCAGCAAGACTCTGGACTCTCGCAATCTCAGATGTTCCAGGAGATGATCTCTCTGTGATTGCTTCTGGCCCAACTGTTCCAGACCCCACTACCTTTGCAGATGCTCTAGAAATTTTAAGAAGGTATCAGATACAACCAACCCCAGCGATTCTTGCACTTTTAGAAGCAGCTGAAGAAGAAACTCCCAAACCTGGGGAAGACATTTTTTCAAGGAATCAAGTCCGGTTGGTAGCTACCCCGCAATTGATGCTAGAAGCCGCCGGAAAAGAAGCTGAGAAGTTGGGGATTACTCCCATCATCCTAAGTGATCGTATTGAGGGTGAGGCTCGGGAGGTAGCCAAGGTTCATGCCGCGATTGCGAAGCAGATCAAGCATCGGGATCAACCAATCAACTCCCCAGCACTGATCTTGTCTGGGGGAGAAACCACCGTAACGGTTCGGGGTAATGGTAAGGGAGGTAGGAATGCAGAGTTCATTTTGTCCCTGCTTGAAGCCTTGCAAGGCGAAGAAGGAATTTCAGCAATCGCTGTCGACACAGATGGTATTGATGGAACAGAGGACAACGCAGGGGCTTGGATAGATCAAAGCAGCCTTCTCAAAGCAAAACAGTTAAACCTCAAACCCAATGATTTCCTCGCTAATAATGATGCCTACAGTTTCTTTCAGCAATTGGATCAGCTTGTATTAACTGGTCCCACCATGACGAATGTGAATGACTTTCGGGCTATCTTCGTTGATCAGCGGTAAGTCCAGAATTCCATGAAGGCTGCTGCGGAGGAATCAGAATATTTTTTGATGAACTTGTTTTGGAGCGTTTCCCTTCAAAAATCTGGTTACTGAGAACAGGCCAAAGTGCTCTTCCGGTATGACTGGCTTCACAAGCCATGACTTGCTCGGGCGTTCCAGTTACAACCACCTCACCTCCGTGAATTCCTCCTTCGGGTCCAAGATCAATAATCCAATCAGCTGATTTAATGACTTCCAAGTTGTGCTCAATGATCACCATTGTTCCGCCATCATCCACAATTCTATGGAGCACCTCTAGTAGACGCCTCACATCATCGATATGTAGTCCCGTGGTTGGTTCATCCAGAATGTAAAGTGTTTCTCCTTTAGATCTGCGAGAGAGTTCAGCCGAGAGTTTCAGCCGTTGTGCTTCCCCGCCTGAGAGAGTATTCCCCGCCTGACCCAACTTCATATAGCCAAGACCCACATCCCTCAGGGTTTGTAGAATTCTTAAGATCTTGTGCTGAGCTGCAAACAGTTGACAAGCTTGTTCAATTTCAAGGTTCAGTACATCCGCGATTGTGTGCCCCTTGTACTCTACACTCAAAGTTTCCCGATTGTATCTCTTGCCGTGACATTGATCACAAGTTACCCAAACGTCGGAGAGAAAGTGCATTTCAATCAGATGATATCCCTGACCATCGCAGGCTGCACATCTTCCTTCGACAGAATTAAAAGAAAAACGTCTTGGAGCAAATCCTCTTTGTCTTGCTGCAGGAAGTTGGGAAAACAGATCCCGAATTGGCGACAGTGCACCCGTGTATGTGGAGGGATTACTTCTGGGGGTACGACCAATCGGCTCCTGATCAATGATTCTCAGATACTTTAATTGTTCTAAGCCCTTGATCGCCTTGTGTTCTCCAATTTCACCAACATACCCAGAAAGCTTCTTTGCTACCGCTTTCTGCAAGACATCAATGATCAAAGAAGATTTACCAGAACCGCTCACACCCGTGACAACCGTCAGACAGCCCTTCGGGATGTCAACGGAAATATCCTTGAGATTATTTGCCTTGGCGTTGGAGATCGTGATTTGTCGTGCGGGGTTGGGCTGTCTCCTATGTGGAATCGGAATCCTTTGTTCATGACTCAAGTATTGCCCAGTGAGAGATTCTGAATCCAGGGCTAAATCGCCTGGTGTCCCAGATGCGATGATTTTTCCACCATAGTGTCCAGCCCCAGGACCAATATCAATCAGATGATCCGCGCGATTGATCACATCAAGATCATGTTCAACTAGCAGGACCGTGTTTCCAAGGTCACGTAGCTGTAGCAAAGTTTTCAATAATCGCTCTGTATCTCTTGGGTGCAGGCCAATCGTAGGTTCATCCAGAACATACAGCACCCCAGTCAGTCCAGAGCCAATTTGAGAAGCTAGACGAATGCGTTGAGCTTCGCCACCTGAGAGCGTGTTGGATCGCTGATCTAGTGTAAGGTAGCCGAGTCCTACATTGCG
>CAJXNF010000152.1 GCA_913056375.1 uncultured Pseudomonadota bacterium
TGGATATAGAAGACGATGATTCCCAGAGCTATCAAAAAATTGGGTAACGCCAAACCGAGGTAAGAGACAATGCGTAGCAGTGCCTCAAAAATCTTTGAAGTGACTAATCCGAGACTTCTACCAAATTTTTCCCCTGCTGAGTGTTGGGGATCATGGTCAACCAAGGGTTGGGTCATGATGATCGCAGAAATCACTCCTAGTGGCAGCGCCAAGGAGTAGGCAAACAGCAATCCCAGTCCGCAGACAGCTAAAGAAATAAGGAAGCGATTCCCCAAAACTTGTTGAACCGGGGCTCTTTTTTCACATGAAAATCCCAGATCTCCCTCGGTAACCAGTCCATAGACCCACTTCCCCCAGCGTTCGTAAACGGCACCGTCAAGTCCGCGCAACTTACGTTCTGCTTGAATATCTGCATCTGTGATGACCGTTCCTTGGGTGTTCTTATAGGCAATCATGCGAGTAGCACAGTCGCCAGGGACCGCCTCCATCACGGCAAAAATGACAATTGAAACTAAGAGCAGGGTAAAGAGTGCGAGTAGAAATCTTTCAAACAGGAATTGGCCAACTAAAGAGCGCCGTGCCTGCCGGAAGAGAACCAGTCCAAGAATAAAGAGTGACCAGAAAAGCCAGGTCTCTGCTAGAAAACTCATGCTGACTTCATGGCCGAAGAGAAAAGATATTTGGAGGATGGTCTGCACTCCTCAGAATGCAGACCGCATAAGTTCAGGAGAGAATTAGTTCAAACTCCATTGGGGAGCCAGGTAGGGAAACGTTCGATAATAAGAATAGGATGAAGTTACCGGAACTTTGAAGTTCGATAGGTTGTTTGAAAAATAGATTGGGGCAACAGCTTTGACTGTTCCAATGAAGAACAGGTCTTCCACAGTACGCTGAGCAATCTTGCGTCCCAACTCATTTGAGCGAGCGGTCCCTGCTGGAACAGTTGTGAAATCTCGCGCTAAATTCTGCATCTCATCAATAGTCGATGGAGGTTTCACTCCTTCTTTACCATTGGTGTTGATGTACTGTTCCCAAAGCATACCGTTGCGTAACCCGAAGTAGCTCGCGAAGGGAGGCACTAGTTCAGCTGTATCGCCAAGGAATACGGCGAGGGGCTCACCTTTGTTCCACACATGAACATCCAGTTCGTTAGCAGATTGAGATGCCCGGTACTCATCAGAAGTAACCTCTTTAATCGATGTGGTTACGCCTACATCAGACCAATTTTGAGCAATGATCTCAACAACCTGAGCAGCAACGCCCTGGGTCGCAAACTGAATGTTCAATCGGAATTCCTGACCGTTCGGTAAGTCGCGATCTCCATCACCATCTTGATCTTTAACATTAGCTGCATCCAACAGCTTTTTTGCTCCGTCTTGATCAAACGAAATATTGGCATTGCGCTGATCGCTCGTTACGAAAGCGGCAGTGTCCGCATCAAAAGCAGTGTATTGTAGAGGTGTCCCCAAGCCAAAATAGGCAATCTCGTTGATCTGATCACGATTGATGGCATGACTCATCGCCTTACGGAAATTCAAGTCATTGAACACGGCACGCTTTGCCTCATCTTGTGTAGTCAGGTTGAACGAGAAGACAGACATTCCAATAGTTGGTCTAAGCTCTACCGAATAATTCCCTTTTTCTGCATTTTGAAGCAGGACCGGGCCAGAAGGCAGATTTACTGACTGAGCTTTATAGCTCACTTCTCCAGCAACCATTTTTGCTGTCTGAACGTCTTCGTCACCAATGTAGACTTCATTGATTTCGTTGATGTAAGGAAGCTGATTCCCTTGCGAATCGACCATGAAGAAGTATGGGTTGGCAACGAGCCGTCGCCCATCAAGTGTATCTTCTACAACAATGAAAGATTCAAGAGTCGGAGCCACAGCTGTAAATCCAGCTTCAACCAATTTGTTGGCTTTGGCTGCATCCTTCAGCAAAGGCTGAGGTACATCTTTCCAATCGGATTGGCCGTAGTAAAAATTGATGACTTCATAACCATCCTTGAAACCCAATGACTGAGCCAACTGGTTTGCGTCCTTGTTCATGGACGGATGGAACTTACCCAGCAGGTGAGCTGGTTGGAATGGCTGAGCAAAGTCCGTTGCGAATTGAGCGATCAAACCTGGCTTTGGTGCGTTGAGGGTAAAGCGAACTTTGGAAGCGCTGATTGCCTCCACTTTCATTGGCTTGCCATCAGAAAGGAAGCGGTCTGCAGGAGATTCAATGATGTTTTTATCCATCACCATTCCATTGTACCAGAATGCTACATCCTCAGCAGTGAATGGTTGACCATCAGACCATTTGTGGCCCTCGCGGAGAGTGAAGGTCACTTCAGTAAAATCGTTATTCCAGTCCCAGCTTTTGGCGACATTTGGAACGATTGTAGCGAGGTCATCGGAGAAGCGAACCAAATTCACATGACGCACAGAAAGCAGGTCAGAGGTTCCAGCTTCTGTAGCTTTTGAGATTCCATTAAAAACGCCACCATGTTTACCAATTCTTTGATAGGGCGCGATCACAAGTGGTTCGCTGGGGAGCCTCTGATTAACGCTAGGCAATCCTGGATTACCCGCAATTCTCTTATTCAGAGCAGCTGCATCAGGATTTCCTGAAAAATTCAGCTTACAGTTGTGCGCAGTTTCAAATTCCTGCAAATCATACTGATTTGGATACTTACCTTTTGCGGCATCAGCTAAAACAGTCGGACAATTGGCAGAAGCGGAGGTTGCACAGGCCGCAACAGCCAGTCCAAGCAGGATGAATTTCTTCATTAGGGGACCTCTCGGAAGGTTAGTGTTGTAGTTTGGGGTGTAAGCCTGGCCTCGGAAATAAAGGGACATTCCAAGTGGCGAATTAGTTACAAAGGATAATTCGGGAACAGTCAAGTATTGAGTGCCATTAAGTGTTCGACCTAACTCTTTCTTAATATTTTCAAGGAAAAATCAGTTGGAAACGACTTCTTAAGGTTTTTTTGCAGTGCTAAATGAAGTAAAATTTTGAGAAAAAATTTTAACTTACTAGGGCAGTTTTTTTAACCCTCTTGGCAAAAGGCCAATGAAGCAATTGAAGAAAACAGACGTAGCGATTGTTGGTGGAGGTATCCTGGGTTTAGCCTTTGCCCTAGAAGCTATACGACAACAAAAAAAAGTAACTGTATTTGAAAGAAATCCTCGAGCTAGAGGAGCCTCTGTTCGAAATTTTGGGATGATCTATCCCCTAGGCATGAGACCAGGAAAAATCTTTGAAAGAGCACTGCGAACTCGCAATCTTTGGTTGGAGTTGGGCCAAAGCGCCAAGTTTTGGTTGAATCCCTGTGGTTCTTTGTTGGTTGCTCGTTCCAAAGAGGAAATTGTAGTTTTGGAGGAATTCGTTTCTTCAAGAAAAGACATAGAAGGACTGCGTTTACTAACTCCAAAAGAGGCTCTGAAGAAAAGTCCTGGTTTGGTTCAGGAAGGTTTACTTGGTGCTCTTTTGAGTGAATCAGAAATCTGTGTTGATCCCCAGGAGGCAATCCAAAAGATTTCTCTTTGGCTCGAGAATTGTGGTGTCAATTTCAAAAATTCAACGACAGTGACAGCTGTTGAATCTGATCAATTGGTTGCGAATGGAGAACGGTGGTACGCCAAACAGATGATTATCTGTTCAGGGTCAGATCTACAAACACTCTTCCCTAATGAACTTCGCAATAGTGGAGTGGTCAATTGCCAACTACAAATGTTTCGTACGAAGGCACAGCCTTGTAGTTGGCTCTTAGGCCCTATGTTGGCCTCAGGATTGTCCCTACTGCATTATCCAGCTTTTACTGCTTTAAAGTCTTACCAAAGGTTGAAGGATCGTTTAACCAAGGAACATCCAAAATTGCTGGAACTTGGAATCCATGTTTTGGTTTCTCAACATGGTCATGGAAAAATCACAGTTGGTGACTCCCATGAATATGGAGACTCCCCAGCCATCTTTTATCAAAAAGAAATTGAGGACCTAATTAGGAACTACCTGAGCAGTTTTCTAACTTTACCTGATGCAGAGGTTTCAGAGCGCTGGTTGGGCAATTATGTTAGTCACCCCTCTGGAGAACCCTGGATTTATAAGCCAACTGATGGAGTAATGCTTGTCAATGGGATTGGGGGAGTCGGGATGACAACCGGTTTTGGTCTCGCACAAGAAGTTTTGCCAGAATGTTAATTCAAATTTGCTTCACCTTGAACTTATTGGGATCTCCAGCGAAAATTTTTCTGAACACAATCAACCCCCTTTTGAAAATCATCTTGGTTTGACTGAAATGAAAGTAGCCATCTACAACAACCTCACAGACTTTCAACAAGCGACACCTCCAGAATTTTCTGACGAAATCAGTAATAGCGTTCGTGAAATTATTGGCCAGGTGAGGGCTCAGGGTGACAAAGCTCTGAAAGATTTGACTAGCCGGTTCGATGGTGTCTCGCTGGATCAAATTCCTGTACCAACTGAATATCTACAAGGCTGTCTAGAAAAAATGGATAAGCATCTTCGTTCGGTCTTAGAAGAAGCTGCAGATAATATTCGTCGTTTTCACCAAAGACAAAAGCAGCAGAGTCAGATGGAATTTGAGCCAGACGGGACTCTGCTAGGTTGGAAGGTCACTCCTGTGGATGCCGCAGGTGTGTATGTGCCGGGTGGGAGAGCGGTCTATCCTTCAACACTGCTAATGAACGTTATCCCGGCTCAGGTTGCTGGAGTGCCCAGGCTGGTTATGGTGTCTCCACCAAATCGAGAAACGGGCTTTCCCCATCATTTGGTTTGTGGGGCAGCCGCCTTGGTGGGCGTAGAGGAAATCTATGCAGTTGGCGGAGCACAATCTGTTGCTGCGCTTGCCTACGGTACAGAGTCCATCTCAAAAGTTGTCAAAATAACTGGACCTGGAAACGCATACGTTGCCGAGGCAAAAAGACAGGTATACGGTCTTGTAGGGATCGATTCGATTGCGGGCCCTAGCGAAATCATGGTGGTCTGTGACCGAGAGGACATCCCAGTAGAATTCTTGGTGAGAGATCTACTCTCCCAAGCTGAACACGATCCAGATGCAGGTGCGGTACTGGTCACAACATCTCGAAGCCAAGCAGAGGCTGTTGCAAAAAGATTGGAAGAATTGATCCCAACCTTACCCAGAAAGGAAATTCTTGAAGAATCCTTCCAAAAAAGATCTGGGATCATTGTGGCTGAAAATGTAGAGGAGATCTTTGACGCAATCAACGAGATCGCTCCCGAACATTTAGAAGTGCTGACTCAAAACCCAATGGAGGATTTACATCGCATTCGTAACGCGGGGGCAATTTTCTTGGGCCCTCACACTCCTGAACCTGTGGGTGATTATTTTGCTGGACCGAACCACACGCTTCCTACCTCTGGTGCTGCCCGCTTTGCTTCACCTCTTGGGGTCTCAGATTTTGTAAAAACGAGTTCAATCCTCTCTTATTCCAAGGCAAAGCTCCAACAACAAGGTCCCTCTGTAATGCGATTTGCTCAAGAAGAAGAGCTATTTGCACATGCAGAAGCTATCCGGGTTCGTTTGGAAAGTAGTTTTTGATGTGAATCCTTCCAGAATTTTTTAATCTCAATCCAATCTGCTCTCTTTTCTCTTCTTCTCAGCCTCCTCTCTGCGTAGTTATTCTAAATCTTTTGATTTTCTTCTTCATAACGTAAAATTTTAGTAAAATTATTCTGTAAAAATTGTAAAATATAGAAATTGATGTAAGGTATATTATAAATTAAAAAAGTAGATAGTTTTTATCTAACGTGAGTTTTGGATAAGAGGGAGCCTCCTGATACTCTGAGGATTGATATTCCCAGACATCATCCCCAACCAAGGAGGCTCCCATGGATTTGACGACCGTCTATTGCAATCTTGACGATTTCTACCGTAATTTCAATGTTGAGGCGCCACACGATCTGCTTCTTGGGCCTCGTCATCTTCGCCAACGTTGCACAAGCCTCAGCCCAAGTGAGCTCATGACCATTCTCGTCATGTTTCATCAATCTCAAGGCTACCGCAACTTCAAGGGCTACTATACCGAACAGGTCCTCGGGCGCTGGCATCGCGAGTTCCCCAATGCCCCCAGCTACACACGTGTGGTTCAGCTTCTTCCTCGGGTCCTTTGGCCCTTGGTTCACTACCTGGGAAGTCGCCGTGGTGAAGTGAGTGGGATCAGCTTTGTCGACTCCACTCCACTCAAGGTGTGTCACCATGCCCGCATTCACTCTCACAAGGTCTTCCAGGGCTTGGCCCAAAGAGGAAAAAGCTCAACGGGTTGGTTCTTTGGCTTTAAGCTGCACCTGATCATCAATGATCGCAGTGAACTGCTGGGGGTTCGCCTCACACCAGGAAATGTGGATGACCGTTTGCCTGTGCCTGAGATGGCCAAGGGACTCTTTGGCAAGCTCTTTGGGGATCGAGGCTATATTTCCCAAGCGCTACGCTACACCCTCAAGCAGCAAGGCCTAGAACTCATCACCAAGCTACGCAAGAACATGAAACCCAAGCTGTTGAACCTGATGGACAAAATCCTTCTCAGGAAGAGGGCCTTGATTGAAACCGTCAATGACCAACTCAAAAACGTCTGCCAGATTGAGCACTCCAGACACCGAAGCCCCATCAACGCATTCGTCCACCTGATCGCCGGGTTGGTCGCCTTCACTTGGCAGGAAAAACGTCCGGCACTCTCCTGGACTCGAGAGGAAGAGGAAATTCTCAACGCCCACAAGCAACTCGTCTGCATCTAGGGCTTATCCCAAACTCACGTTAAATTAGAAGAAATGTGGTATGAAATGAGACTAAACCGCGTCATTCTTCAATTTTTCTTACGAATTCGACCGTACTTTCTTTCAATCACTAACTTCTCCATGTTTTAGACCAAAGACCATGAATGATTCAGCAAAACGTGTAGCAATCGTTGGCTCAGGGCCTGCGGCATTTTATTCAGC
>CAJXNF010000153.1 GCA_913056375.1 uncultured Pseudomonadota bacterium
TTCATTGTCTTTTACGCCGGACTGCAGACAGTCAGCAGAGACACCCTGGAAAGTGCAATTGTCGATGGAGCAACCCGTTGGCAGAGGCTCAAATTAGTAATCTTACCTCATCTCAGCCCACTAATTCTCTTTGTCAGCATTATTCATCTTATGGATTCCTATCGAGTCTTTGAGGAAGTGATCGGCTTTAGAAGCCAGGCTCACGTCATTTCTCTCCAATGGCTTACTTATGATTTCCTGACCCTAGATGACACAGGAAATCGAATGATCAGCCGAGCTTCCGCTTCTTCAATGCTGACCATGATCGGAATCGTATTTTTGTTGATCTTTCCTCTCCGCGGTAGCTGGCGGGAACATCGACAACGTAGATCAGGATGATCCATGTCTGAATCTATCTTGCTACCCAAGAGTCTCCAACTTTCAAAATCCCTCAAACTACTCAGCAACGGATTTCTGGGCATTTGGTGTCTGATCGCTGTTTTTCCACTGCTCTGGATTACGTTGATGAGCCTGAAGTATCCTCTGGATGCTTTCTCAGCCAATCCGCTTGTGGTGATTTTTGGCCCAGGAACTCTTTCCGCTGGTGCTTCAATCAACTTATTCGATTTGCTGTTGGTAATTCTTTGGGTGGTGGTGGCATTTCTGGGAATAAAACGCTGGCAGGGAGAAAAAAATCTGGGATCCAAAAATTGGCTGTACCTTGGTATCTCAATCGGATGGCTGTTTGCTGCTGTCGTCTCTACTGAGCTTAGTGTGGCTTTGAAGGATTTGCTTGGATCCGACTTTTTCTTAATGACTCCCTTGTTGGGGATGACCACTGAGCATTTCCAATCAGTTTGGATCGAACAGGAATTCTACAGACAATTCTTGAATTCGCTGCTTGTAACTACCGGAGTCGTCAGCATTTCGCTGACTGTCGGCACATTAGCGGGCTACGGGTTGGCTCGCTCTGGATCAAACTGGGCATTCTGGATTCTCATGACTGCCCTGGTTTTCCGAGCTCTACCACACTCTGTGCTGGTTTCTGGCTACCTTCCATGGTTCATCAATTCAGCCGAATGGCTACGGCCTATTTTTGGCGAAGCCGCACCGACCTTATATGGCCAACCTTGGGCAATCATTGTGGTGCTCGCATCGATCAACCAGCCTTTCACAATCTGGATGCTCCGTTCATTCTTTCAGAACATCCCTAGGGAATTGGATGAAGCGGCGCGTATTGATGGCTGTTCGCATGGAGAAGCCTTTGTGCGAGTGATAATTCCAGTCATGTGGCCGGGCGTCCTGACAGCGGGACTTTTCAGTTTTTTACTGGCTTACAATGACTACTTGGTTGCGGCTCTGTTGCTGGATGCCCAAAATCAGACAATGGTTCCCGCGATTTCTGGGTACTTCAATCGTGAAACAACTTCGACAGATCAGGTCGAAGCCGTTGCTGCCGCGGTCTCCATCACGGCTCCACTGTTTGTGCTTGTGATGGTCTTTCAAAAGCAACTTGTTGCTGGTCTGACTCAAGGGGCCGTTAAGGGGTGAAGAAATTTTCAATATCAGGATTATCCAGTGGAAGAACAGGACAACAAGCAACTAATCGAAGATATGTACGAAGCCATGAACAAGAATGTACTTGGCCTGATGAAGAAATATTGGTTCGAAGAGATGGTTTGGGAGGGGCCTGCTGGAGTGGGTACCAAACACGGATTGCAAGAGTTTGAAGAAGACTACCGTCGAGATTTCATCAATGCCTTTCCAGACAAGCATGCTACGGATTTGGTGCGTGTTGCCGAAGGGGATTGGGTAGCTGGAGCCGGTTACCAAGACACTACCTTTGCCAATTCCTGGCTTGGTATTCCACCGACCGGCCAGAAGATTCGCATCCGCTATATGGATTTTTGGAGGATTGCCACAGATGAGTCAACTGGAGAAAGAAAACTCGCTGAAAATCTTGTGTTGATCGATATTTTGGGGGTCCTCGAACAAGCTGGTTATGATGTTGAAAAAGTCCTTAAATTCGTTGGCTCTAAATCCCCTGAATTTTTTGAGAACCCTCCAGAAGCAGATAATGAATGAGCATATTTAAATTCAATAGTGAGCTAAATCAGCAACATAAACAGTTAGTTTGGGACTATTGGCATAACGGAGCCTGGCAAAATCCTGCTGACATTGAAAAGCATCTGCTGCAATACCAGAATCAGGATGCAAATTGGTTTGGTTTTTCGCCGTTCAACCAATTGTCTTCACCAACTGCACAGGTTGAAGAATTTTGGCTTCCGCTCTACAAAGCGTTCTCGGATCTTCAGCGGCAGACCCATATCTTTATTGGGGGCAGTTCCAGTGGCAAAGCCGATGGCAGTCCAGATAATCGTTACTGGGTAGGGGGAACCGGTCTTTTCAAGGGTTTGTTTCACCAAGATTGGCAAATCTGCCAACTAAGAATTCCTGCCAACCAGCAACCTATCCAGATCCGTTGGGCAGAATTCTGTCGGTTTGAAGACGCAAGGATTGTTGAGACCTACCTGATGCTGGATCTCGTTGATTTCTTTGAACAGATCGGGCATCCCATTCTGCCACCCTGCAAGGGAGTTGCGGGGATTTATCCAGCACCGATTTCTCAAGACGGAGTGTTACTGGACATGCAGGACCAAGCTGTTACTGAGGCGAGTCTTCAATTGATTCGAGATTTCCTGTTTGACGGCCTGAACCTTTATGACCAGCACAATCTCAAAAGTATGGGGGTTGCAGACTTTTTTCATCAAGATGTCAAATGGTACGGCCCTGGAGGAATTGGTGGTTGCCTGAGTCTGAAAGCTTTTGAGGATGACCATCAAAAACCCTGGTTGATCGCTTTTCCAGACCGTAAGGTCTGCGACTTGGACTCACTCTTTGCTGAAGGAAACTACGTTGCTAGTTCTGGTTGGACAGGGGTCAAAGCCAAACATACTGGACCCTACCTTGGTCATCCTGCAAGTGGCAAAGATATTTGCTTCAACGGCATCGATTTCTGGAGAAGCGAATCTGGGAAGTACATTGAAAACTGGGTCTTTGTGGACATGATCCATCTGTTTGGACAGATGGGAATTGATCTGCTGAACCGCTTGAATTTTGAGGGAGAGCGCTGATGTCAGCACCAGAATTGGAATTTGCTGATCTGACAGATTTTATTCTGAGGATCACCGAGAGAATTTGGGAAGAGAGGCACGTTGAAGACATCCGTAAATACTACACTGCGGATTGTCGGGTAGAGACACCAGCAGGGATTACTTCGAATGTGGAAGCAGTCATTCAATCCACCTTGGAAACGTTGAATCAGTTTCCTGACCGTCAGCTGCTGGGTGAAGATGTCATCTGGTCCGAAGACCAACCTGACTATTTCTACTCTTCTCATCGAATCTTCTCCACCATGACTCACCTTGGAGAGGGGAACTTTGGTAAAGGAACCGGAGCAAAAATTGGTGTTAGGACGATTGCTGACTGTGCTGTCTACAAAAATCAGATTTACGATGAATGGCTTGTTAGAGATCATGCAGCAATCCTGAGCGATATAGGTCTGCCACTACAAGAAGTTGCGCTTTCACTGGCGGAAGCAAGAGCTGAATCTGGGCAGAAACCTATTCACTTCCATAGTCTTGAGAATCGACCAAAAGCTGACGGAGTAAACTTATCAGACACGGATGCTGCTCAGCATTATCTCCGCGGCTACAGAAACTTGTTTGATGAATCCGCTTTCGGCTGGGTGAGAGAGAGCTATGACAGGGCTGCACAAATTTATGCTCCAGGGGGGATAACTCTTCAGGGCTGGGACAGGATAACCGATTTCTGGTTGGGACTCAGAGCCAGTTTAGGTCAAGTAAAGTTTACAGCTGACCACTTGATTCATCGTGAGGATCCAAGAGAGCCTGAGCGGCTCGCCCTGCGCTGGACTGTAACTGGACAGCATGAAGGAAGAGGCCGATATGGAGAACCAAGAGGCAACCCACTTCATTTTTTGGGTATCAGTCACGCAGAATTACGCAAAGGAAAGATTTTACGCGAATGGGTTTTGCTAGATGAACTAGCAATTTGGCAACAAATTTTTTCTAAATTTTAAGTTCGTCTAACTCCTTTTGGACAGGAATTTCTGATGGATATTGTCCGCTTCAATGAATTGATCCCCTGTCGCACTGCTTTCATAGATGCCCACACTCCAGGATCTGATCAGTAAGAAAATTACACTATCATTGGCGCTGGGGTTTCAGAGTCACCCGATCAGCACGTTCATCTCAGTAAAACTCCTGGTTTCAATATTGGAGCAGCCGCACAACCTGCGGGTTGTACAAACTCCTTGCACAGCCATCGGACCGCTGAGGTATTCATCATTCACTCTGGAAAGTGGAGATTTTTTTGGGGCCTGTACGGCGACAAAGGTGAAGTTGTTCTGGAACCAGGAGATGTGATCAGCCTTCCAACGCATATGTTTCGTGGTTTTGAAAACATCACTGAACTGAATGCATCCAATCCAAATGGCTACGGATTTATGTTCGCTGTCCTAGGTGGAAATGACTCTGGGGGCGGAGTATTGTGGGCCCCACAGGTCATTGAAGCTGCCCAGGCGCATGGATTGGTGCTACTTGAGAATGGGCTCTTGATTGATACACACAATGGTGAATCAATCCCTGAGGGGATGCTCCCACGAAAACCCCTGGAGGGGGCGGATTTGGTAGTATTTGATCAAAATAATATTGAAGATCCAAATCGTGTTCTTGCCAGGAAATCTCATAGTGGCAACCTCATTCTTGGCACCTCAGACAAGGCAAAAATTCGTGAAATTCCTGGGTTTGAAATCAGTCGGACTTCGGGTTTTGAGACTTTGGAATTGGAGGGTTCAAATCCCGCTGTGTTGATCTGTAATGAGGGTGGCTTTCAAATTGGTGATCAGCTTATCGAGAAAGGAGATGTAGTTTATCTTGATGCAGGAGATTTCAGCATAATTGAGTTTTCCTCAGCTTGTGAAGTTTTTTTGGTAACCCCTACTGCTGATCCAGCTGGCCCAACTAAATACTTGTAAGGAGAAAGACATGTCTGGATTAGCTGTTACCCATGTGGGTTCGCTCCCTCGCAGGCAGAGGGTGGTCGACCAAATTTTCGCCAGAGAGAAAAACGAACCTTGGGATCGGGTGGAATTTGACACGATCATGGCTGAAGAGGTAGCCGAAACTGTCCGACTTCAACAACAGGCAGGGGTAACAATTGTTAGTGATGGTGAAACCTCTAAAATTTCCTATGCGACTTATGTCAAAGATCGTTATTCCGGTTTCGCAGGTGATAGTCCGCGCCAACCTCCGGCTGATCTGAAAGACTACCCAAGCTTTCTCGAACGTTTAGCCAAAAGTGGTGGTACTCCTCAATATTCTAGACCCTGCTGTGTAGGGCCGATCAGCCCTAAGGATTCCCACGATCTTCAAGCAGACATCCAGCACTTACAGGATGCAATGACTTCGAATTCTGTCGCCCAAGGGTTTATGAATGCAGCAAGCCCTGGAGTGATTGCTCTCTTCTTACCAAACCAATATTACCCAGACCATGAAAGCTATTTGATCGCCTTAGGAGAAGCACTGAAAACAGAATATCAAGCCATCATTGCTTCTGGACTTTCGTTGCAACTAGACTGTCCAGATCTGGCCTTGTCTCGGCATATGCTTTTTACGGAGAAGTCTGATGATGAATTTCTTGATCTTGCAAGACTTCATATGGAGGTGCTCAACTCTGCCTTAGAGGGATTACCTGCTGAAAAAATTCGTCTTCACATCTGTTGGGGAAATTACGAAGGGCCTCATCACTGCGACATTGCTATGGAGAAAGTTTTTGAGGTGTTGATGTCAAGCAAAGCCCAGTATGTACTCTTCGAAAATGCCAATCCAAGGCATGGGCATGAATGGGCAGTTTTTGAAGAAAGAAGTGCTCAAATTCCTGATGATAAGATTCTAGTCCCCGGAGTTGTGGATACCACAACCAACTTTGTAGAACATCCAAGATTGATTGCACAAAGACTTGAAAGATTTGTGAACTTTCTGGGTAGGGAACGAGTTGTCGCAGGGACAGATTGTGGATTTGGTACTTTTGCAGGCTTTGGTGCAGTCGATCCCGAAATCGCTTACGCAAAACTCAGATCCTTGTCTGAAGGAGCCAGCTTAGTCTGAAACGGTCAGCCAAAATTATTCTTTATGAACCCAACACAGAATCAAGCTTATCGACCAACAGCCCTGATTACAGGTGGAGTAGGAGGAATTGGCAGAGCAATCTGCCATTCCTTGGCATTAAATGACTTCCAAGTGCTTTTTACTTACCGATCGAAAGCCGATGAGGCGCAGCAACTCGAAAAAGAGCTAGCTGGATCCGGACATCAGAGTTTCCAACTTGATGTTAGCGATTCTCATCAGATTGATCAGCTTGCGCTGACCATCTCAGAAAAAACTAATCAGCTCGATTTACTGGTGAATTGTGCTGGAATGACACGTTTTGTTCCCCATCAAGACTTGGAAAGTCTAGATGATGAGTTGATCGATCAGATTTTTCAGGTCAACTGGCGAGGTTCTTTTTCAACAATTCGATCATTTAGACAGCTATTGGAAAATAGTCCTGAAGCACTGATCGTCAATATTTCTTCTATCGCAGGAAAAACCGGTGAGGGGAGTAACGTTGCCTACTGTGCATCCAAAGCGGCCTTGGACTCAATGACCAGATCCTTAGCACGTGCTTTGGCCCCTAAGATTCGAGTAGTCTCTGTTGCTCCAGGAGTGGTCGAAACTGAATTTATCAAAGGATTGGATCCCGAGTGGCGAGAGAAACAACTGCGCAGAACACCAAGTGGTCATTTTGCTCAACCTGAGGAGGTAGGAAAAGCGATCCTGCATCTCTTCCAAGATTTAAAAAGCTTGAATGGCTGTCGTCTGGATTTA
>CAJXNF010000154.1 GCA_913056375.1 uncultured Pseudomonadota bacterium
AAGGTGCAGCGGGCCACAATGGATTAGTGGTCAGTAGCCAGAACAAACCAGCGAATAGAAATTTCATGGCAAGAAAAAATAGGAGGAGGATCTTTGCTTTGGAGAGCAAAAATTTTGTTAGGCCGATTTCAGGATGAGCAGAAGTTGGGGCGAATGTTCAGTTTTGAACAGACTAAGTTTTGGATTTGCCAGTTAAAGAAGTTGCAGGGGGAATACTGGGGAGGAAACTGTGCAGTTTATTTCATGGTCGGGGTGACTGGGTTCGAACCAGCGACCTCTTGTTCCCAAAACAAGCGCGCTACCAGACTGCGCTACACCCCGCCACAAAAACTTACCTTTTTATCGTATCCACAAGGAATAGCAAGAGAAATCTGATCAAATATCTTGGACTGCAATTCCAAATTGATGGCGGATCATTTGACGAACCAGAAGATCATTTTCTAAGCCTGCAAAGCGAATTTCAGTACGGATCTTATCACGAATATAGCGCAACTCCTGCTCTGTCGTACTCAAGGAGATGTCTTGCTTCAGGTTCACACCCACTAGATTATTGAGTACATTCCTGCGCAAGCGTCGCTTGACGAGCTGAATTTCTTCAGACTGGTAGACATTGAGGGTAGCTTCAATCTCAGACTGATTGTAACCCATCAGCGAGAGTTTTACCCACTGAGAGAAGATGTTTCCTGGTGTGTTGATATTGTCCTGAGCAATTCCTCCAACAGGTAGCACCGTCGTCAGTACAACTCCGGTTCCCAGAACAAGTAGCGATTTCTTAATCAATTTGCGCAATGACATAGGTGTCCTTTCTCCAAAAAAGACAATTATTTCTAGAATTACTATCGGCAGATTGATTCAGAACTTTAGCTCTTTCTTAAAGCTTCCTTGTTTCTAATTCGCTTTGGAACAATCCTTGTTTTCCAAAAATCCACTCCCAAACTGCTTTTCATGGATAGCGTATGCGACGCTTGTTGTTCAGTTGCTGGTTGCTATTGATTCCTCTAGGGGCATTTGCGCTGCCACTGCAAACTGCGATTCTCAGCCCTAGTGAAGAAGAAGTTGGCACCGCACTGATCTACATCGATTACGTAGAACTGCTTGATCCCAGCAAAAAGAAAATGGGAAAGATCGCCTACGCAATGCGAGAAGGTTTTTTTGAAATGCTACTGGTCAAAGAGGATGAGGAGAAGTCTATTACTGGCCGAGCCACGAATCGAAGATTGTACAATGAAGCAGGAGAACTGGTTGCTCTTTACGATTGGACTTCGTTTTGGGTCTATGTTTACAGCACGAATGGTAAACAGCTTGGAAAAGCCAAATGCATTGCCTTCCGTGGGATTTGTGCAGCTGGTGTGGCGGGTTATCTGAGCGGTCTGCTAGGTCCTCCCTCCTTTTAAGCCAAATTTATTCTTCAAAGCGTCTCAGCCAATCTCCCAAACTTTCGTGAATTTCATCAACGCAAAGCCCTTCTTTCACCTCAACGCCAGCGTTTCTCATAATCGAAATACCTGCTCCGTTGACTCTTGGGTGAGGATCTTTGATACCGACCACCACATGACGGATGCCAACCTCAGAGATCGTTTCTGCACAAGCAGGAGTTCGTCCTATGAACGAACAGGGTTCCAACGTGCAGTAGAGAGTCAGCTTGCTAAAATCCAAACCCAACTCCTGTGCTTGATGAATCGCATGGGCTTCAGCGTGATGCTGCCCAGGAGGATGAGTCCAGCCTTTGACAAGTAGTTGGTTCTTCTCAACTAAGACGCACCCCACGTGGGGATTATCTCCTGTCTTGCCTCGAACCGTTTCCCCAAGTTGAATCGCTTGCTGCATCCAGTATTCATCAGGCAGCTGCATATTCCTCACAGTACCAGCGATAAACCTGCTGTAAGCCTTCACGCAGTGTAATCTTGGGTTCCCATCCCAGTGCTTTAAGTCGACTTACATCCAAAACCTTGCGAGGAGTTCCATCTGGCCGTGTTGGATCAAAACTTAGCTTTCCACGATACCCGACCACCTCACAGATAGTCTCTGCTAATTCTTTGATGGTCTGATCTTCACCCCAGCCAATGTTCACCAAATCTCCATCGTCATAATGTAACATCAGGTGTAAGCATGCCTCTGCCAATTCATCCGAGAGAAGAAACTCTCTTCTTGGAGTCCCCGTACCCCAGACAACTACTTCTGGCAAGGACTTCACTTTGGCTTCATGAATTCTTCGGATCAGTGCAGGCAGTACATGGGAATTTTCCGGATGAAAGTTGTCGTGAGCACCATAAAGATTCGTGGGCATCACACTCAGAAACTTGGTTCCATGCTGTCGATTGAAGCTCTGGCAAAGTTCAATGCCAGCGATCTTGGCCAAGGCGTAAGCTCTATTCGTGCTCTCCAGCGGCCCTGTCAACAAATAATCCTCTTGAATTGGTTGAGGGCAGTCTCTTGGATAGATGCAGGAACTTCCAAGAAACAACAGCTTCTTCACCTGAACTCGCCAGGCATTCTGCAAAACGTGATTCTGAATCTGTAAGTTTTCATACAGGAAATCAGCTGGATAAGTGTTATTGGCGTGAATGCCACCGACTCGGGCTGCTGCTAAAAATACATACTCAGGATTCTCCTGTGAGAAAAACTCCTCTACTGCCTCTGCATTCAGAAGGTTAAGTTCTGCTCGTGTTCTCACAATCAAATTACTGTACCCATGGTGGCTCAGTGTTCGCTGAATGGCAGAGCCTACTAATCCTCGATGACCTGCAATATAGATTTTAGATTTTTTATTCATTTTCAGTACTGTCTACTTTCAGTCATTCACATCTTCAAACGTTCAAAGTCGCAACACCACCGATATTACAGCAACAGAACAACTTCAAAAAACTAACTAGATTTGGATAATCCAAATTATAAAACTAAAAAAAATAACTTTTAACATATTTCTTACTTGAAATTTAGTAATTGCCCGTTAAGGTTGATGTTGCCTCGGGGATGACACCGGAGGGAGCGGGTTGGGCAACAGCTGGTTCACTCTGAAGACAGGATGTCCGTCGATGCTAAGAAGCACCCTGAGGTTCTTGACGAGAAGATTGATCTTCCTTGTCATCCAACTGCAATCCCATAGCTCGGGCACGTCTTTCCCATAGACGGCGAGCAAGCACCTGCATATCTTCGTTTTTGTCGTCCTCATCAACGATCTCCAAGCCTAGCAAGGTCTCGACGACATCTTCCATCGTCACGACTCCAACCATTGTTCCCCAGTCGTCATCAACCACCAAAGCGAGTTGTTCACGCTTGCTGATCATCAAATCAAAAACCTCGGCGATGGTAGCGTTGTAGCGTGTCACTACCACCTGCCGCCGGAAATCACTGAGCCTAGTCTGAGGCCTGTCTTGCGCCTGGGCCATGATGATATCGTTTTTAAGAACATATCCGGTCACTTGGTCAGGGTGCTTCTGATAGATCGGAATCCGTGAGAATGGATTTTGGGGATGCAGGGTGAAATATTCGTCTACAGTTAGATTTTCCTCCAAGGAGAACACCACGGTTCGGGGGGTCATGATATCTTCAGCATAGGAGGAACGGAACCGAAAGAGATTGCGCAGAATCCTTGATTCACTCTCTTCAAGCTGGCCTTCCTTGATACCAAGTTCCGCCATCGAGGCGAACTCTTCTCGGCTGAAACCAGTCAACTCACGATGCTGCTTCATACCGCGTGTCAGAAACTCTGCGAGCCAGACGAAGGGCAGGAGAATCAAAACTAGATATTTGATGAAGTAACCGACCGTTGGGGCCAAGGTCCGCCAGAAAGCAGCGCCCATCGTTTTGGGAATGATTTCTGAGAAGATCAAAATCATCAGTGTCAAAGCTCCCGAGGCAACGCCAAGGTACTCATCACCGAAAAGTTGAGTTGCTTGAACTCCAACTCCAGCGGCTCCTACCGTGTTGGCGATGGTGTTCAGGGTCAGGATGGCGGTGAGCGGCCGATCCACATTTTCCTTCAGCTGAAACAACATTTCTCCGGAGCGCTTCCCTTTTTCCTGCAAAAGAGCAACGTAGGCCGGAGTGATGCTGAGTAAGACGGCTTCGGCAATGGAGCAGACAAAGGAGATTCCTAGTGCCATTGCTACAAAAACGATTAGAAGGGTCATGTGCGGTTAGCTAGAGTTCGAGAGAACGGCCACTCAACGAGGGACCATAGGCAGCGCCAATGAACGTACTCCTCAAGGCGGACTGGCCAGTGATGAAAAAATAGTTAGCGATTACAAAGACTTCTTGATAACGTAGTGAGCTTGCGGAGTTTGATACGTGATCGCTGGTGGCGAGGGGATCGATCATGATTCTCGAGCTGCGAGAGGAAAGTCCGGGCAGCACAGGGCAGGATGCTGGCTAACGGCCAGGCGGCGTGAGCCGACGGAAAGTGCCACAGAGAATAGACCGCCGATGGCTTCGGCACAGGCAAGGGTGAAACGGGGAGGTAAGAGCTCACCGCGGGGCTGGTGACAGACCTGGCAGGGTAAACCCCATCCGCTGCAAGTCCAAATAGGATCGTGATCAGGCGGCCCGTCTGGCGATCGGGTAGGATGCTGGAGGTTGCTGGTAACAGCAATCCTAGATAAATGATCACGACTCTTAGAAGAGAACAGAACCCGGCTTATCTCCGACTCCGCATTCATGACGGTGGCACCTTTTGACGCTGCAAAATGTTACCGAGCAGGCGTTGCAGGTCTTGCCCGATTTCTGAATCGGGTGACTGCATCATCAGGGGTTTACGCTGTAAGACTGAGCGTCTCACCAAATCGTTGTTCGTCACATATCCTCGAAAATCTACAGATAGTCCAAAGTATTTTAGACAGGCGGTTTCCATTGCGTGGCCGACCTTG
Source organism: uncultured Pseudomonadota bacterium (assembly GCA_913056375.1). Taxonomy (GTDB): domain Bacteria; phylum SAR324; class SAR324; order SAR324; family NAC60-12; genus JCVI-SCAAA005. The sequence continues at coordinate 4,866 of CAJXNF010000154.1, forward strand.
ATGTCGTTGTTGGAACGAACCTGATTCAGAATGAGACTGGGTCGATATCTCTCTGTTTGTTGTTCTGCGAAATCAGACATCTCCGGTCCCAGTTCCTTCAGGTGAAGCAGCAATTCACGCGGAGTGCGGATCCCATGCCGATTGTTACGATCCATTGATTCTTCAACCAAATCTCGCAACTCTGGGGTTTCACTGTACAGTCGGATCTGCCGATAGAATGAACTTTTAATAAAACGGTAGGCATTTTCGATAGAGGTTGGCTCAGGAATCGCTACTAATAATTGAGTGTCTGCGGCAATGAAAAAATCTAGAGTATTGAACGAAGTTCCCGCTCCCAAGTCCATCAGAATGTAGTCCGCTTCTATCTTTTTCAATTCTCGGAGAAGTCGAATTTTTTGCGCATACTTTGGGTTCGCGATATTTAGGCTATCCTGTGCCCCACTTAGTAGGAAAAGATTTGGTACTTGGGTTGGAACCAAGGCTTCTTCCAACTCTTCGTAGCGCCTCATCAAGAAGTCAGACACTCCTCGATCCAGATCGGTGACCCCGAGGCAAGTGTGAAGGTTTGCCCCCCCTAGGTCCAGATCCATAAGCACCACTCGCTTGCCTTCTTTGGCCAGCAAGACCCCAATATTAGTGGTCAGGAAGCTCTTTCCCACACCTCCTTTGCCACCACCCACAGCCCAAAGTTTCGCTTGTTGTTCCATGCTGTATGTCGTTTCTTGTTTCTCAGTCATCCATGAAGGAGGGCATACTGTAGCACAGCGTCGTGAATCTGAAAGGAAGAATTTATGGATGTCAAATGTTTAGAAAGGAACCAAGCGACGGAGTCCGTCATAAACCACAATGGAGGCGGCAGAGGCAAGATTCAAACTGCGCACCTCAGATTCCCACATGGGAATTGTAAAGCTTCTTTCCGGATGTGGTTGCCAAAGCCACTTTGGCAAACCAGCCGTTTCCTTGCCGAAAAAGACAAAGTCCCCCGCTTGAATCGGCATCTGGGTGTAAGGAGTCTTCGCATGAGTGGAGAGAAAGTGACAACGTGTAAAGTCTAACTCCTTGACCCAGTCTTCCCAATCCAGGATATGCTCCCAACTGACCCAATCCCAATAGTCCAATCCAGCCCGCTTCAAGGTGCGATCAGAAAGTTCAAAACCAAGTTCACCAGCCAAAATGAGGTGACACTTCGTCGCCGCACACAATCTCGCAATATTCCCAGTATTTGGCGGAATCTGTGGTTCTACCAACACCACCTGCAACAGTGGATTGTTGTGTATTCTCACAGTTACACAGCCGCTCTTTGAAGACCCAACTGTACCAATTGGTGCAGTAATTCTGAATAAGACAAGCCCGATGCTTCCCAGAGTTTTGGGTACATACTAATGCTGGTAAATCCAGGCAGTGTATTAATTTCGTTAATGTAAATCTGATTATCTTTAGTTAGGAAGAAATCAACACGTGCCATCCCTAGACCTTCGACGATCCGAAAAGACTCCGCAGCCAAATCACGAATCCGATTTGCAACATCAGCTTCAATCTCCGCAGGAATTTTCAGGCTCGCCCCATTCGGATCGACGTACTTCGCGTCATAGGAGTAGAATTCATGATTGGGAATGATTTCACCCAGAGTCGCAGCCACTTCAGGAGAATCATTTCCAAGGACAGCAGCTTCAATTTCCCGACCGATGATGGCTTGTTCCAGCAAAATCTTGTGGTCCAGAGAGAAGGCTTCTTTCAAGGCTTCTAGATATTCATCCTCGTTGCGAACCTTGGCAACTCCCAAAGAAGAGCCCTCACGAGTTGGTTTCACGAAGAATGGCGACCCCAATCTAGCGACTACTTCAGAATAGAAAAGGTTTTCATTCCTACGTAACGTGATAAAGGGAGTGACCGGAAGTCCTGCCTGAACGAGTAGTCGCTTTGTGACATCCTTATCCATGCTGATCGCAGATCCCCAGACATCGCAGCCGACAAAGGGAATTCTAAGTAATCGCA
>CAJXNF010000155.1 GCA_913056375.1 uncultured Pseudomonadota bacterium
GTGGATGAGTCGAACCCCCGCTGCAGCATGGCTGCGGACATCAGCGCGCAGGTGACGGAGCAGGCCTTTGGATCGTTGAAGGGTCCGGTGAAGATGGTGACAGCGCCACATTGTCCTCCGCCGTTTTCGGATGTTCTGGAGGATCTCTACATTCCGAGTCCAGAGAAGATCGCGGAAGCCGTGAGGTCGCTCAAGTGAGACTTCAAGATCCGCCCAAAGAGGTGAGCCGGCCAATTCGTGTCGGAATTTTGGCAAACCCAGCCTCTGGGCGGGATATTCGAAGAGTCATTTCCAAAGCTTCTGTCTTCCCGACAGCTGAAAAGTGCAACATGATCCAACGGTTGTTGGGTGCACTGACAGTTTGTGGGGTAGATGAAGCTTGGATGATGCCGGATAAGGGAGGCATAGCTACTGTCATTAAGCGTTTCGGCCAAACTCCTGAGGGGAAACGATTGCTGCCTGTTCATTTTACGGATACAGACATCATGGAGACCCCTGAGGATACCAGATTATCTGTCCGTGCAATGGTAGCAGCTGGTATTCGCGCAATCATAGTTCTCGGAGGGGATGGCACCCATCGTCTAGTTGCTGAGGAATGTGGAGACATCCCAATGGCAACACTCTCGACGGGGACAAACAACAGTTTTCCAGAATTGAGGGAAGCTACCCTCAGTGGTTTGGCGGCAGGTTTGGTTGCGACCGAGAGGTTAAACCTAGACGATGTTACCAGGCGTGAGAAAAGACTGTTGGTTGAAGTCAATGGGGAAACAAGGGGTATGGCTCTAGTAGATGCCTGCATTAGTGCAGATATGTTTGTCGCTGCAAAAGCAGTTTGGCAAGTTGAGCAACTCAGAGAACTGTATGTGACTTTTGCGTCAAGCGAGGCAATCGGACTTTCTTCAATCGCTTCGTTGGTGCACCCCGTTGGGCGGGATCAAGATCATGGATTAGGAGTGCAAATGGATCCAGACGCTAGCCAAAAGGTTATGGCTCCGATTGCACCAGGTTTGTTCGCTCAACTTGGGATTCAAAGATGGGACGAACTTAAACTTGGAAGCTCCTGGGCTCCATCCATCGACCGAGGGGTGATTGCGCTAGATGGAGAAAGAGAAATTGAGTTTAGAGCTGTTGATAAGGTCCGATTAAGTTTGGATCGCCATGGGCCCAGAGTAATCGACGTCAGTAAGGCTTTAGGTGCTGCAGCTAAGCATGGGATCATGCTCTCTGATTCAAATGAATAGTATTTGAGGGAAGTGGGCATCCACAATGGAATCAACCGATGTCCGCAGCCTTTGAAATTTTTAGTGGGTGATGAACTGAGGTTTCATTCACTTCTGATCTTTAGGGGATAAAACATGGATCTTCAATTAAATGGAAAAGTTGCTTTAATCACAGGTGCCAGCCGGGGGTTAGGCAAAGCATGCGCTGAAATGCTAGCCTCAGAAGGTTGTCATCTTTCACTTTGTGGCCGTAACAAAGCCAAACTGGAGGAAGTTGCTAACGGATTGAGGAGTGAAACCGTCAAGGTGTTGACCGTAGAGGCTGATCTTAGGAAGCGCGAAGAGAATGAAAAATTCGTAAATGAGTCAGTAGCTCACTTTGGGGGCATGGACATCCTGATTAATAATGCGGGTGCGGGGCAATTGAGTGATCTTCTCAGTCACGATGAAGGTGTGATCAGAGAAAGTATGGACTTGATGTACTATGGCCCTTTGCACGCTTCCAGAGCTGCAATTCCGCATTTAAGGACAAGGGGTGGAGGAAGAATCATTAACATCTCCTCCATTTTTGGAAAGCAACCTGGAGGGTTGGTTGATTATGACTCCGTCAAGGCCGCCCTGAACATGCTTACAAAGGACATGGCGAATTATCTCGCAGGAGATAAAATTCTGGTCAATGCTGTGTGTCCAGGTCCAATCAAAGGGCCACTTTGGGAAGAACCAGGGGGACTGGGAGATCAATTAGGAGGTTTTCTGGGTATGCCAGGTCCCGATGCGATTGAGGCATTCGCTAAGCAAAACATTCCTCTGGGCCATTATGGAGATCCAGAAGATGTTTCGGCGTTGGTTGCTTACTTGGCATCACCACACGGGAAATTCATCACAGGTCAGGCAATCAACGTTGACGGGGGTATGGTCAAGACTTTGATTTGATTTCTGAATCTTTGAAGAAAATAAATATTCAGGGTGCATCCCACACAAATAATGGAGGAATCTGATGAAGAAGTTGTTGAATGACCCATACAAGTACGTTGATGAAATGTTGGTGGGGATGTGTGCGGCTCACCCTGAAATTTATAGACAGACCGGTGAAGGAGGAAGAGTCATTACCCGAGCTGGGTCTCAAAGACCAGGGAAGGTCGGTATCGTCTCAGGGGGTGGTTCTGGTCATCTACCAGTGTTTACAGGCTATGTGGGCCATGGGCTTTTGGATGCTTGTGCAATCGGAGATGTGTTCGCATCTCCATCCGTCGAGCAGATGGCTGAGGCGATGAAAGTTGCTCATGCAGGCGCTGGAGTGTTACGTCTCTACGGAAACTATGGTGGAGATGTCATGAACTTCGATATGGCTGGAGAGCAACTTGAGATGGAGGAAGATATCCAATCCACAACTGTTCTTCTAGCAGATGATGTTTCCTCTGCTCCACATGAAGTAGCGGAGAAACGTCGACGAGTTGCCGGCATGGTCTACGCTTTCAAAATTGCAGGAGCTGCGGCTGAACAAATGCGATCGTTAGAGGAAGTGACCCGAATTGCCCAGGAGACCGCAGATTCCTGTCGTAGCGTTGGTGCTGCATTGACTCCTTGCACTATCCCACAAGCAGGTAAGGCAACCTTTGAGATTGCTGAGGATGAGATGGAAATGGGAATGGGTATTCATGGGGAACCTGGGGTATGGAGAGACAAGCTCAAACCGGCAGATGATATTGCTCATGAGATGGTTGATCGCTTGATTGCCGATCGGGCGATTAGTTCAGGTGATCGGCTCTCAGTAATGGTTAATAGTCTCGGTGCTACACCTCCTGAAGAACTCTACATCCTTTATCGAGTTGTTAAAAAGCGGATTGAAGATCTTGGAGCCACAATAGTGATGCCACTTGTCGGGCGCTACGCAACTTCAATGGAAATGGCAGGCGTTTCTATGACATTTTGTTTCTTAAATCAGGAAAGAGAAGCATTACTTCAGGCACCTGCGCGTTGTGCTTTTTGGCAGGTAGGATGATGAAAGTTTCGTGGTTGCAAGACCAACTACCCCGATTGGCTGCACACCTAGAATCAAGTGCAGAGGAACTGAACGGCCTGGATGCCCAGCTTGGAGATGGGGATCTTGGGGTGACAATGGTTCGTGGGAGTCGGCAGCTTCTGGAGATTCGGGAAGAACTGCCTGATGATTGGGGAATGGCGCTGCTAAAGTGTGCCCAAGCCTTTACCAAAACCAGTGGCTCCAGTTACGGGACCATCCTGGCTACAGGTTTGATGGCGATGGCCAAGCAGAAGAAGGGGCAGGCAGAAATGGATGCTACTGAGTGGGCTGGTCTACTCAAATTGGCACTGGAGGCGATGCAACAGCGCGGCAAAGCAGAGTTGGGTCAGAAGACCGTGTTGGACCCACTCTCAGCAGCACAGAAGAAATTAGAAAATGCTCCTGAAGCAAGTCTGCCTGATCTGATCGAGGTGGTGCAGCAAACGATAGATGACTTCAGGGATAAGCCCTGCCAAATTGGCAGAGCGCGCATTTTTCAGGATAAATCCATTGGTTTGGATGATCCTGGAATGGTTGCATTCAAACGGCTTCTTGAGGGTCTCGATTCCAATTAGTAGACTAAATTTTTAGAGGTGATTCCTGTACGGAGTCTCTCCACCCTCAATTTTAGATAAGATCGTTGAAGATAAATACTGTGGGTAGATCCTCTCGGTCGTTCAAATCACACTGATGAGTTGGCCTGCAAATATACGACGCCAATCCTCAAGGAGGAACGGATAACGGATTCTGGCCAACGAACAGGGGAATCTTTAAGACCTTTGAAACGGCAAGATCTCTCGTCGATGGTGGCTTGCGCAAAAATAAAATTGGCTGACCCTAAATTTACTGGGAAGAAACACTTCAAAATGCGGGTGCCCTGAGCAGAAGTATATCCAAGGCTGTTTACGGTGAACTGAACTCACAGCAGGCTTTGGATAAGGCTGCTGAAGAATGGGCCAAGATGTCCAGAAACTTGGAATCGATAACCAAAAGCGACAGTACGAGAAATTCCTGCCAGGCTCAAGAAAACAGGTTACAAGATCTAAAACTTCTCCTATCAGTGCCCTGATGGGTAATGATACTTCCTTCTCTCCTTCGTTTGCTTCCGCCTTACTATGATTTCTGAAAATAGCCGTCACTTATATCTGCAACTTCTGCGGGTTAGAACTTTTGAAGACCGAGTGGGTGAATTGTTTCTTCAGGGGGGAAGCGCGGGAACCATGCTTCATTTGTCCATTGGAGAGGAAGCGCCAGCAGTTGGAGTTGCTGAAGCGATGCAGCCCAAGGATAGCTTTACAACCCATCATCGTGGCCATGGAATTTTTCTCGCTCGAGGTGCGGACCCGAAAAGAATGCTCGCTGAAATAGCTGGAAAAGAAGCCGGTTACTGTCGAGGTAAGGGTGGTTCCATGCACATTGCCGATCGAAAATTAGGTCATCTTGGGGCAAATGCGATCGTGGGTGGAGGGATTCCTCATGTCGTTGGTGCTGGATTGAGTTACCAACTTCTAAAAGTCCCTGCGGTTTCCATTGCTTTCTTTGGTGATGGAGCCATGCAGCAGGGAAATTTATACGAAAGTATGAATCTGGCCGCGCTCTGGAAACTTCCAGTTCTGTTTGTTTGCATCAACAATCAATACGGTATGGGTACGCGACTGGACCAAGCAAGTGCTTCTCTTGAATTTGTAAAACGTGCAGAATCTTTTGGCTTAATTGGCAAAGAAGTCTCAGGACTTGATGTGGAAGAAGTGAAAGAAGCAGCAACAGAGATTTTGGAAATGGCTCGCGAAGGCAAGCCAGCCTTTATGAAAATTGACTGTTATCGCTTTCATGGACACGCCAGAAAGGACAAAAGCCCTTACCGAGATCAGAATGAGGAAGAGGAGGGTCGTAAAAAAGATCCCATAAAATTTCAAGCAGATCGCCTCATGGAACAAGGAGTCTCCATCTCGGAGATGGATATTTGGCATAAAAAGGTTGCTGATGAAATGGATGAAGCTTTGAATTTCGCCTTGGAAACTCAGGAGCCAACATTGAATTCAATGTTTGAAGATGTGTATGCCCCTAACTTGACGCACCCTGAATCAGTAGGGTCAAGGATTGATCGTGCATTGTACTCGGAGATTCTTGATGGGGACTACCGATGAAAGAGATGACCTATCGGGATGCACTGCGTTTAGGTCTTCAGGAATCGATGCAATCTGATCCAACGATCGTTATCCTGGGAGAGGAAGTCGGGAGATATGGAGGTGCATATGGTGTTACTAAAGGCCTCCTTCAGGAATTTGGTGAAGACTGGGTAAGAGATACCCCAATCTCTGAAGAAATATTAGTGGGTGCTGCGGTCGGAGCAGCGATGACGGGTCTGAGACCTGTTGCAGAATTAATGTACGTCGATTTTTTGACGCTGGCTATGGATCAGTTAGTAAATCAGGCCGCCAAGATACGATACATGTTTGGGGGACAAATCAGTGTTCCGATGATGTTGCGAAGCCAGGGGGGAACTGGTAGATCTGCAGCAGCTCAACACTCACAAAGTTTGGAAGCCTGGGTAATGCATACGCCTGGATTGCACTTGGCAATGCCAGCTGATGCGACAGACGCCTACGTCTTGATCAAACATGCACTGACACTTGCTGATCCAGTAGTATTTTTGGAGCACAAAGGTTTGTACGCCCAAAGCTTTCCCTTTAATCCAGAATCTGCTCCTCCTTGGGGAAAAGCAAAGATCAGTCGATCAGGTAATGATTGTTCAATTATCTGTTACTCCAGAATGGTTCAACGCTCCTTAGAGGCGGCGACCCAACTGGCTGAGTTAGGGGTACAGGTCGATGTTGTTGACCTGAGGACCTTGCATCCGCTGGATATGGAAACAGTAACAAAATCTGTCCGAAAGACAGGGCGGGCTCTTGTGGTCACGGAGGACTGCCTGACCGCCGGTGTGAGCGCCGAGTTGTCAGCCAGAATCACGGAAGAAAACTTTGAGTACCTGGAAGAACCCGTCCTGCGAATGGCTGGAGAGGATATTCCCATCCCAGTATCTCCTGCTTTGGAAGCTGCATCGGTGCCCACCAATGAAAGCATCAAACAAAGTATTCTCAAATTGATGCGAAAAAAATGAGTACGGAACTAAGACTTCCTCGGCTTGGAGAGACAATGGAGGAGGGGATTGTTGTCACTTGGAACCTGTCGGAGGGTGAGAGTTTTGAGCGGGGGGATACTTTGCTGGAGGTGGAAACCGATAAAATGGTTGCCGAAGTTCCAGCTTTGGAGTCTGGAACCTTGCTGGAAATTTTGGTCGAAGAGCAGTCAAAGGTAAAAGTTGGAGACATCCTCGCGCTAATTGATCCCTCAGATAAAACTTCTAGAAAAATTGAAATACCAACTAAGAAGGAACAGGTACCCTCACAAAATACACCTGAACCTCTTCCTGCCTCAAATGACTCCTCGCAATTCTTGGCACATGATGAAAATCTGGAACTGATCCGAGCAATTCCTGGTGCCAGAAGACTAGCTAAACGATATGGCATTGATTTAAAGACAGTCAGTGGAACTGGGCCTGCTGGAAGAATTCAGAGATCTGAT
>CAJXNF010000156.1 GCA_913056375.1 uncultured Pseudomonadota bacterium
CGTATCCTACAAGAAAATCCTCGGTTTCCACCAGCAGCTGTTCCTGCGGCAAACTTTCAACTTCTGAAGTCAACTGATTTCGAGATGACGCTTCAGCAATTGGTCTTCGAACTGAGCGTGACTGGCGTAGCAATTTGGGCAGGGGAATCCATTTTTTGTGTCGTCGATTCGCAAGGAAGTAAGTCTTGAATCGAAGGTAATCAATCAGTTTTTCGTTGGACTCAAATTCCTGCAACCGCTTGTAGGGAACACCCTTCCCAACGAAAATCTCAACAGAAGACCCTTGTTTGTTGAAAAGTTCTCGGATCAATAACCCGGTCCGCAATCTTGGATGAATCAGACCCAGCAACTGGAAGAGGATGCTGTTCTGACCTCGAAAAAACATCGGCAGGACCGTTGCCCTTGTCATTCGCAAAATTGCTGAAACATGAGGTGTCCACGCTGAATCCATGATGCGCAGTGACTTCAAGTGTAGATAAGAGACCTCACCAGCTGGGAAAATGACCAGCGCTCCCCCTGCACGCACGAAGCGCACTGCTTCCCGTAATGTTTTGCTGTTGGCTGGACTGGAAGACAGATTTCCGAAGGGATCGACTGGAAAAATCCAGGGCTGGATTTCGGGGATCTTGTTGAGCAGATAATTACCCATCATCCGGAAATCTGGGCGAACTTGCTTCAGTAGCGTGCCGAGGACGACAGCTTCAAGCCCACCAAAGGGATGATTGGCAACAATGACGAGAGGGCCCTTGGCAGGGATGCGTTGCAGATCCTCCTCTGAAATTCGAGGCTCAACCTTCAGTGCGCTGAGTGAGGTTTCCCAGAAATTAGCTGATGTCAGGTCGACTGGAAGTTGCTCATATTCTCGATTCAAGCGGCTTATTCCAGTCAGAATTTCTAGCTCGGGAGCCAGTCTGTTGAATGGCTTAGGAAGGATCTCACTTAGGCTGATCAAAGGATCTTCAGTGTTGCTTTGCGTTAGCTTACGCACCATCCTTGCTCCTCATCAATGGCAAAATTAGTTACGACAGATTGCCTGATGAGTGTTAGCCCCGAATGAGATTTCTGTTAGAGAAAAGTCAGCTAGAGATTTTGTTTGATCAACTGAACAGCACGATCAATCTCTGCTTGGCTTAGCTGCCCATCCTTGAAAAAAACCACTTTTCCAGCTCTATTGAGGATGATCACCGCAGAGCTCTCTGGAGCTAATCCCCATGCTTTGCGAATCACTCCCTCCTTGTCCAGTGCGAAGCCAGGTACGATATACTTCCGCTTACGGTCTTCCACAGTGCGCTGGACGATACCAGATGTACCGAACATGGCATCATCTAAATTGATGATGTTGAATGTCTGATGGGGATTACCCGGGAGTAAGTCAAACTGTTCCTCCAAAAGTCGATCAATGAAGGCATCATTCAAGGATGCCGCTGAACGGGTCCCCGCCAGATGGTAAATTGTGAACACCTTCCCACGAAGTTCCCGACTGTTCCACGGAACATAGCTGATCTGCTCTCCCTCCAGATTGAGTTTCCCAAATTCTGTTAGGCTAATTTCTGGTAGACTTTGTCCAAGCTTGATCTCAGAGGCCGTGCTGACTCCAGCTGAGAAAATCACCAAAAAAATGAAAGAAACTAATTTAAGAATCAGTTGCATCGGTAATTTAAATTGATCATTTCGGAGATACAGAACACATGGCTTTTACAGACTGTAAAAACCAACTATTCGACAAAGTGACATCATAAATATTAACTGGACTTATCGCAAAACTTTCTCTAGTTCGTTTTTAGTACACAAAACAGCCAACTGGTACTTGTACAAAAGCTAACACCTTGAAAGGTGCATTTAGTGCAGAAAAGTTTGGCGTTTTTGTATTCACCCCTATTCGTTCGAACCATCACCCCTGGAGTCGACGTGAAACAGTTCCTCGAAACTCTTCGCGAACAGCGTTGGGATGACCATCGCTTCTATCACCACTGCCGAATCAACCAATCCCTGCATCTCATCAGCGCCCTATCCTTTTTGGGTTCTTATGTGATGCTGTTTATCAACCCAGTCTGGTCAGCAATTGTAGCTTGGACTTTTTCCATGACCACAAGACAGGCTGGGCACTTCTTCTTCGAGCCCCACAGCTACGATCATGTGAACCAGGCTTCCCATGAGCACAAGGAAGAAATCAAGGTCGGCTACAACCTGAAGCGCAAAGTAGTTTTGCTCAGTATCTGGGCACTGTTGCCAATGGCAATTTACTTCAATGCAGGCTTTTTGGGAATTCTACCAGAACACAATGATTGGCTAAGCTACATAGAAGCAGTCGGTACAGCCTGGCTCTACCTGGGAATTGCTGCTGTCTTATTTCGGGGAATTCAGTTGTTCATCCAACAAGATCTCAAGACTGGATTTGTTTGGATGACAAAAATCATCACAGACCCTTTTCATGATGTCTACATCTACCATAAAGCCCCTCTACACCTACTGCGAGGGGAACGCTTTGAGCGAGATCCTGTAATGGACATGGGTGATCTTGAGCCGGTCCCTAATCACTAGTCTTTTCAGGCCAACCTAGGGTTTCACGTAGAATCTGTAAGCGAATGTTGCGATGCGTTAGCTGCGGATTCTGCCACCACCAACCATCCTCTGACATTTTTTTTGCTGCTGCCACGAAACGGTCCAGAACTGCCTGGAATTCAGTTTCTCCGTAGTTGAGACTGAAAATCAGCCGTCCCGTACCAACCCAACTGAGAGCTAGTCCTTCGGCACGCAGATAAAATTGGAGTAGCCAGTGATAGCGTCCTGGTTGAGTATAGCTGATTGTCCAAACAGAGGACATATTTGTGGCCTGAATAGGGAAATCAAATTTCCTCATGGTGTGGTTGAATTTTTCACAACGTTGATTCCATCGTTCATCCAGCCCCTGGTAAAGAGCTTGGATCGCAGGTTTTTCAATTTCATCCAGAAATGCCTTCATTGCCGACATCACCACAGGATGAGCATTAAAAGTCCCACGAGCAAAGCAGATGTCAGCAGGACGGTTCTCTTTCCAGCGTCTCATCCAGTGATGTTTGCCACAAACCACACCAACAGGGTAACCACCACCAAGCGTCTTTCCGTAAGTAACGAGATCCGCTTGAATCCCAAAATATTCTTGTGCACCACCAGGGGCTAATCTGAATCCCAGAAACACTTCATCAAAAATCAGAGCAATTCCTTTTTCAGTGCATACTTCTCTCAATTGCTTCAGCCATGATGTGTAGGACCTTCGATCATATTGAGCCTTGCGGCTTCCATCTAGCAGCGTTGAATCTCCCGGGGCATTCCGATTAGGATGCATTGCCTGTAAAGGATTTACTAAAACACAGGCAATATTCTTACGAGATCGCAATACTTGCAGAGAGCGCTCGCTCAGATCGGCTAAAGTATAGGTTTCATGTGGTGGTTGTGGATTGCCAGGTCCTGGCTGAACATCCTCCCACCACCCATGATAGGCTCCGCAGAAACGAACAAGATGTGTACGCCCCGTATGGTAACGGGCAAGCCGGACAGCTTGCATCACAGCCTCTGTTCCAGACATGTGAAATGAAACTTCATCCATGCCACTGATTTTACAGAGTCGAGATGCGTTACTGACCACATGCGGGTGATAAACCCCTAATGCTGGGCCGAGAGAGACACCTTCTTCTAGGCCTATTCGCATAGTACGCTTATAAAAGTCCGAACCAAAAAGGTTTACTCCATAGGAACCTGTCAGGTCATAAAATTGACAATCATCCAAGTCTGTCAAAATGACGCCATCAAAGGACTTTGCAACGCTTCCAACCTTGAGGTGCTCTCTAGCGTAGGGACTGAATGCAAATGGAATTCGATAAACTGATGTGAACTGCAAATCACTCAGGTGCTCCTTGGCTTCTGTGGTTAAACTCAGTGTTTTTTCATGTTTTTGTAGTGTTCGAGCAAGGCTATTAAACCCGCTTCTCCTTTTCTTAGCCACATCATCTGGGGCTCCATCTGCAATAAAGAAAAGCTCTTCACTTAATGCATAACCGGGCAATAGGCGTGTGAGCAATTTTGCAATTCGGGAATGACCCGCTAATGATCTGTGCTTTGCTCGGGACAGTTGGATTCTACGATAAATTTTAGGGCTGAGCGCAGCCAGTAGGCTAAGACTAATGAGAGTGGTTTCCAAAAGGTTCCCGGTTTGATGTGTTGACTAAATTTTTACAACTAAGTGAAGAACCATTGACAAATTTTCTTAAAAAGCTTGCTCAGCAGGAAGATCTCAATTTTTTGCTGACTAACCGAATTCCTAGAATCACCCTAACTCGTTTTATGGGTTGGTGGAGTAAGCTAGAGCATCCCTGGATTGTAAAAAGTTCCATTGCGCTCTGGCAAACCTTCAGCGATTTAGATCTTTCTGAGTCCAATACCAAGACTTTCAAGAGCCTGCATGAATGTTTCACAAGGGAGTTGAAACCGGGTCTGCGACCGATTCATCCCAATCCAAACATCCTAACCTCGCCGTGTGATGCGATTGTTGGCTGCTCAGGAAAAATTGAAGAGAATCAGATTTTCCAAGCCAAGGGCTTTCCCTACAGTCTACAAAGCTTGCTGGGAGATAGTCCATTTAGTCAGAATTGGAATGAAAAGTTGGAGGGTGGCTATTATCTCACGCTGCGCTTGACTTCCAGTATGTACCATCGGTTTCATGCTCCCTGTGATGTGCAGTTAAAACATGTCACTTATATCAGTGGCGACACTTGGAATGTAAACCCAATTGCCTTGAAGCGTGTGGAACAGCTTTTCTGCAAGAACGAGAGAATTGTTATGCACTTGCAGACTCCGGCAGCAGTTGATTTTCTGATGGTTCCTGTTGCAGCAGTGCTTGTTGCTAGCATGAGACTGCATGCGCTAGATGTTTTATTGAATCTTCGCTATCAGGGCCCGAACGAGATTCCCTGCCAATCCAACTATCTCAAAGGTCAGGAAATGGGCTGGTTTGAGCACGGCTCTACAATAATTTTGCTATTCAACAAAGATGTGGAGCCTCTCCCTGAATTACAATTTGGACAACAGGTACGAATGGGGCAACCCCTCCTGAAATGGACTACAACCAACTAGTCTGAAGTAGGCAAGATGGTTGGGGAGTCAAATTCGTTGAACTGATACCCGAATTTACCACTTTCAATAGGAGCCAGATGGGACAGAAAAGTCTGGAAGCAGGCATCCCAATCCCAATCCATCGAGCTTTGATGAACAACATCTCTATCCAATTTTAAAGCACTGAGGCAGGCCTCTTTGAGATTTTCTGATAATACTCCATCCACTCCTGGCTTCAGGACATCTTGAGGACCAGGAACTGGGAAGGCTGCTACTGGTGTTCCTGAGGCAATTGACTCCAGTAGCACATTCCCAAAGGTGTCTGTCTTAGAAGGAAACACAAAAACATCGCTATCAGCATAGAGTTTGGCCAATTCCTCTCCAAATTTGTAACCGAGCCAAACAGCTTCGGAATACTTTCTCTGCATTGATTCTCGAGCGGGGCCATCACCCACAATGATTTTAGTGCCCGGCAAATCAAGTCTGAGGAAAGCCTCAATATTTTTTTCGACAGCGACGCGGCCTGTGCAGAGCCAATAAGGACGCGGACCATAGGAATCTTCCTGGGAACGTGGTCGGAAGAGTTCATGGTTGACTCCTCTGTTCCAGATAACCGTCTTTTGGTGAACCCTGTGCTGATTGAGAAGCTGCCCCATCGTAGGAGTTGGTACCATCACTCTTTCCGCAGCCCCATGAAACCACCTTAAAAAGCTGTATCCCCAGGACAGTGGGATGGGCAGCCGTTCTTGAACATACTCAGGAAAGCGAGTGTGGTAGCTTGTGGTGAATGGAATCCTCAAGTGAGCCAACCAAATTCTAGCGAATATACCCAAAGATCCTTCGGTAGCAATGTGAACTGCATCAGGAGAAAATTCCCTCAATGGCTTCATCATTTTCCAAGGCGTTGTCGCCAAGCGTATTTCGGGATAACTTGGAAGAGGGAAGGTCGGGTAATCCTGCGGTTGAATCACCAGAATCTCATGATTTTTGGCTCTGCCAATTTCAACCATTGTCGATAGAGAACGGACGACTCCGTTTACCTGGGGGTGCCAGGCATCGGTCACTAGGGCGAAACGCATGGGGTGTATGCCTTTCTTTTGAAATGAATAGCTTAAGGAACCTCACTGAGGAACGGCTTCTCGACTCATTTTCTTTTCTTTTTCCTGCTTCTTCAAATTTGCCATCGGGTCGGGAATGACCTCTTCATCATGATGGTGCCAGTCAATAATTCTAAACTCTCCATCTTGAGTTTCTACCAACGCTGTACACGATTCCACCCAGTCACCATCGTTCATATAGACCACGTTGCCAATTTGACGAATTTCTGGTGTATGGATGTGCCCACAAATCACACCATCGTACCCTTGCCTTTCGCAGTAGGTGGCAACGTTTGATTCGAACTTGAAGACAAAATTAGTCGCCCGCTTCACCTTGGCTTTTAGAGTTCTGCTGAAAGGCCAATACGCAAATCCAATTGACCGGCGGATGATGTTGATCCAACGATTAAAAAATAACGCTGCATCGTAGGCGTGGTCTCCTAATGCGTAAAGCCAGGTATTGAAGGAATCAATTCCATCAAAAAGATCTCCGTGGACTACCAAGTATCGCTGTCCTCTTTTACTTTGATGTACACATTCATTTGTCAGTTCTATATTGCCAAACCTCATATCAAAACTGAGCCAGTTGCGGAGGGCTTCATCATGATTTCCTAGAATGTAGTGTACCTTGGTACCCCTTT
>CAJXNF010000157.1 GCA_913056375.1 uncultured Pseudomonadota bacterium
CTTTCGCCGAACTATTCGCCGAACTAGAAGTACCACATAAGGCGCCCATAAACATTTCGGCCCAGCCCTGGCATACGGCTTCGGGTCTGGATGTCCGGGTTGTATGCGCGGTTATAGGCCGCCAGGTGGTCAAAGTACGTTTCATTCAACAGATTCTCGACGCCAAGTCTCAATTCTGCACCTGCGGCAAATTCAATCAGGCCAGACAAATTCAGCACGGAATAAGCCTCTGTGGCTTGCTCAAGATTAGTCAGTGAAATGCGGTCCTGCGCTGCGTAGGAGATGCTCTCCAGTGATACAAGCCAATCTTCTGAGGTGTAGTCCAGTGCCAGAATCACATTGTCGGGAGATATCCGGTAAAGGTAATCATTGATGTCCTTACGCTCTCCTCTGACCACGTTAGCGATAGCACGCAGGGTGAGGCGGTCAGACAGGCTGTAGCGCGCCTCTACGTCAAGCCCATAGAATCTTGCTTCTGTATTGTTGAATTGCAAAGGATCTGGCGCTCCCATTCCCATATTGCTCATCATCATGGCTATGTTATTCGCCACGGCACTGGTCGCCGGTGTTCCCTGAATAAAGTCAGTAACATTCTTGTAGAAGGCCCGTGGGTAAAGCGCGAAATTTGCACCGCTCCAATCAAAGCCCACTTCAATCTCGTGTGCCACTTCTGGGTTCAGGTCGACTCGTCCCACATAGGTTTTGCCGTCCGCCATGCCGCCGGTAGATTCCATCGGCGACCAGAGATAGCGCTCCTGGTAAGAGGGCGATCGCGTTTTACGTGCCGCTCCGACATACCAGATGACGCCCCTGCTGGCTTCAAGGCTCAGGCGTGCAAACCATTCAAAGTTGTTATCGATCTGAGAGCGATCGTCGCTGTTAAATCCGTTCGCCAACAGTGAAGAGAGATTGTTCATCATTACCGGCATGCCCGCAGGCAGGTTCATAGGATTTAAATTTGAACCAACCTCGCCGGTATTCATGGTGACGCGGTTGTAGCGAACACCCGCGTCGAGACCCATTGTTTCCCCAATCACCAGACTGCGTTCTACGAATGCGCCCAGTATGTCACGCTGGCTATCATTAAAATTTGTGAGGAAGAATGGTCCGACGTTTGGATTAGTGACAACGGCATCGTGATTGGTGAAATGACCATCGAGCCCGTAGTTCCAGACGCCATTGTCCACGTATTGCTCATACTTGAGGTTGAAGCCCAGATTTTCACTGGTGGCAAAGGTCTGCCGGAAGCGCATCCGGCCCGGAGACATCATATTGTCCTGCGGAGGTCGCCGGAGATGAAAATTGGTCATCCAGTGCTCATTGTTGCTGCCGAACAGCTCTGCAGTCAGTGTCCCGGCCGTGCCGGTGTGGCGATACCTCGTTCTGAACAGGTCACTGTCAATGGAAAGAATGTCCATTGGCAGGGCAGGGGTTCCTGCATCTCCGGTGTTATTCCGCGCGATATCCACGGCAAATGTATGCTCACCCCTGCGGAAGCTGTAGCCGAGATCGAAGCGCTCCCGCTCGTATTCGCTGGGCGTTATTACCCCGTCCGGAAATTCCAGATCACTGGCGCTTTCATTCATCACAAAGCCCCGAATCAAATGATTTCGGTTGGTCATCGCAAAGAAGCCGCTCGCAACGACGCCTTCATTCACCGTCTGGGTGCCAATATACGTTCTGCCTGTAAACTCGAATGCCTCCCGGCCGCCGAATTCACCAGAGTAAGTTTTAGCCTGGATATAACCGCCAATCGTTTCCTGCGCGGTACTCACCGGCGCAATGCCCCGATTGATTGTGAGGGATTCCAGCAAAGCGACAGGTGCATAAGACAAGGGAGCGTCCATGGAGTTGGGCCCGGCGCCGCTAATCTGCGCTCCGTCAACGGCCACGCTGATCCGGTCACCGAACATGCCTCGATACTGGGCAATGCCGGTCAGTTCGCCATTCTTGTTCAGATTGGCGCCGGGCATCTTGCGCAGCATCTGGGCAGTGTCGGCCGGCGCGACCAGCGTGTCGTCCGTTGCTACCGTATGGCTGTCCTGCACACCGACCACGATGATTTCATTAATGCGCGGTGCATCCTGAGCGGCAAGCGGTAAGGCGAAGGTGGCGAAGGTGCCGAGAGTGGCGAGGGAAAAGAGGCAGTTAAGCTTAGGCATGTTGTCTCCGGACAGAGGTTTTTCTGGGGCGCAGTATGCATAAAACCGAGTCTTTTCGCCTGCGACACGATGTCGCACCTTCTGTCCCTCAGTCTGTTGCTCAAGTAAAGTAAGGCTGTGGTCCGGTGGCAGTACAGGTAATTTAAGGAAGGCAGCTATGGCAGCGATGTCCGGATGGTTCGGAAAGCTGAGTGTTCTCGGTCTGACAGACAATGTGCAGTCAGGGATCCTCAGGGTGGGTCTGCAGCGGCTCCTGCTGCTCCGGATATTCGTCACGTTTTTGAGCGTGCTTGCGCTTGCTATTCTTGAAAACCTGACCCCAATTTCAGCTCCACTGCCTCTGATGGGGATCCTACTGATCACGTTAGGAGTGTCTCTGCTGGCTGGGTTCTGGCGGTTAAAGACTGCAAAGGTCATCAGCCATTACGAGTTTTTTGCACATCTGCTGATTGATGTCCTGGTGCTGATCGTGCTGCTGAGCGTCGCCGGAGGCGCGAGTAATCCATTGATTTCTTATTTACTGGTTTTGCTGGCGATAGTCGCTACCTTACTGCCACCTATATTCGCCTTCATATTCGCGATCTCCGGCATTTTGATTTACAGCTTTTTCCTAATACGGGATCTCAACGTGGATCACAGTGACTCGATGGCATCGATGCAGCAGGGTCAGATATTTGAACTACATCTGGTAGGCATGTGGGTTATTTTTTCAGTGAGTGCGATTCTCATTGCATTCTCCCTGACCCGTCTGTCATCTGCGATCAGAGAAAGGGAGATCATGCTTTCAGAAGTCAGAGAGAATGAACTTCGTAATGAGCAGCTTGTTGAGATCGGTATGCTGGCGGCAGGCACCGCTCATGCGATTGGAACTCCCTTGTCGACGATGTCGGTATTGCTTGCTGAAATAGATCTGTCGCTTCAGCAAAGGGTTAATGCTGAAAGTCTCAAGGAAGATATCCTGACGTTGCGCCAGCAATTAAGCCGTTGCAAGAGTTCCTTGAATGAGCTGGTTCATTACTATCATAAAGACAACACGAAGGAGAAAGAGAACTGGCTGCTGTCAGATTTTGTTTCTGAGCTCACAGATTACGTGACCAATATTCATCCGGGCTCTCAAGTTGAGTTCGTCCTGGAAACCGAAGATGATCCGTATATGACTGCCGAATTGAGCCTCAGGCATGCGGTCATTAACATTATCGAAAACGGGATCAAAGCCGCCGCTCATAAAGTGGAAGTTCGAGTTTCAAGTCCGGAAGGCTCTCGTCTGGAGATTCTTGTCACCGACGACGGCCCGGGCATGCCCACTGAAGTGATGGAGAAAATGGGCGAACCTTTCATCTCAACCAGAAAGGACAGCATGGGTCTGGGTATTTTCCTGGCGAATGCAGCGGTGCAGCGGCTTGGCGGAGAGATAGAAATGTACAACCTTCAGCAAGGTGGAGCGACAACCCTGATCTCATTTCCCTTATCCTTGGACAACCGACCGGCATGAATGTTGATAAGACGCCGCAACAACTTTTACTTGTTGAAGATGACGAGGTCTTCGCCCGAGTGCTCAGTAAGGCGCTGGGCCGACGCGGGTATGAAGTAAGTTATGCTCCGGACTTGAGTCTCGCTTTTCAGTTGGTAGAACAGGAACAGTTCGATTTGGCGATATTGGATCTTAATCTGGGAGGCGCAACTTCCATGGAGTTGATCAAGCCACTGAAGCAGTCGAACCCTGAGATACGCATGCTGATTCTTACCGGTTATGCCAGTATTGCTACGGCTGTGGAGGCTATCAAACTGGGGGCAGATAACTATCTTGCGAAACCCGCCGACACCGATGAGATTCTCGCTTCGCTATTAAATCGCGAGCAGTTGGATAAGCAAGTGGCTGATTCAGACGGAGGCTTGGCCACAATGTCTGTGAAGCGCCTTGAGTGGGAGCACATTCAAAAAACCTTGCAGGCAAACAACGGTAATATCTCTGCCACTGCCAGACAGTTGAACATGCATCGCCGAACGCTTCAGAGGAAGCTGCAAAAGCGGCCGGTTCGCACTTAGCTTTTACACATTCGCAGAATGAAAATTGGTGGGCCCACCAGGACTCGAACCTGGGACCGACGGATTATGAGTCCCTCGCAGACAATCAACCACAACTCACCACAACAGCCTGCGTCACTTGAAATAAGGTATCACCACAGCTTTTCTATTGCCACTTGTTGTCATTGCTTGTGGTGAGTTGCGCCGCAGTGGTCCAAATTTGGTCCAAGCAGCCTACCTTCTTGAATTCACAATCGCCCCTCCACCAAATCCCAATTGCGCGCACACAGGGTGTTTGAGGGTTCAGTTCAATCTGTTGATTTCTATTATTTTCACAATTGCTTGAGTTCTTTTTTCAATGTGTCTGCTACTCTCATAACCCAAAACCATAGTAATAATTGTCTGATCAGCTATAGCTTTTATTTCTCTATCCTCAAATGCACTTTCTAGATCCATTTCATCTAATTTATCATCGTCTCGTGAATCTATTTCCTCTATAAATTCTCCGATATGAGAAAAAATTTTAGAAGATTTTTCAATGCCTAATATTGATACATATGAGAGTTGTCTTGCAGCAAATGATATTGGAATTTCGGGCATAGAGTTCATTTTAGATGAGCAAGGACAACCTTGGACTTATGATGTTAATGTAAACACAAACTACAACAGTGAAGCTGAAGCAAGTGCCAGAAAGTTTGCATATAAAGAACTCATAAGATATTTAGCTTCGTTACAAGAAAGCTCTTGAATTATATCTGCTCAAAAAGAGAAGATTTATAAGTAAAGCTGGATTTAGAAAAATCTTTTAAGAACATTAGGGCTTTAAAAAAATCAGACAATTTTTTAAGAGAGCTAGTAAATGCTCTTAAGTAAATTATTCTTCTTCTGTTGGTACCAATCTCGATGCAGCAAGAATGTACTTAACTTTATTGTTTTCAATTCTAGTATCAATCATTTCTTCGGTTACCATTTCCATGCCATCAATAGTTTGAGTCACTGTGTAGGAAGAAGTCACCCAATGATGAACAGTACCATCAGATTGGGGAACATCATTTGCTATAGCAAAGTTATATTCCCATGATGGATTTGAGGAGGCAAACCAATCCTCTAAAAAAGCTATATGAGCATCTGGGCCTTTGATTATGGCGCCATTAGGAGCCCTTCCTTCAAAGTCATCAGCATTTGTTTTCCTAATAGCTTCAAGGTCACGTTGATTATGAGCTTCAACATAATCTACCCAGAGTTTGATGTTGGACATATTGCCTGCGAGAAGGTCGGTTCTTTTTCCATCATCTGAAATCTCGTAACCGATGACAGCAGCTTTATTCATGTGCCCTGATTCGTGATGACCTGCAAAAGAGAATTGGGCCATTAAAACCAAAGTTGAAATTGTAAGAAGTTTTTTCATAGATGTTCCTTGATTCTATAAGCTTATAAGCGTTTTATAACTTTATCATAGTTAGCTAATGATTATTAAAATGAAGCTTGAAAAGATTTATCCGTATCTTATTTTGAAAATAAGTATGAATGAGGCTAGTGTAAAGCTAATAAAGTTTGATCCAATAAGAGGCCAGGAATTTATCAATAGTCCATAAGCTAACCATAAAGCAACGCCACAGGTTGTTGTTAAAAAAGTCATTAAAGAAATATCTTGAGTGGATTTAGTTTTAAAAACTTTGATGGCTTGGGGAAGAAAAGCAAATGTTGTCAAGCTTGCGGCTGCAAACCCAACCATCTCAATGTAGTTCATTTTTAGTCAGTTTATTAGTGACGTGGGTCTTATAATTACCAGGTGTAGTTCCCTTATATTTTGTAAAACACCTATTAAAGCTGCTATGAGACTCAAAACCACAATCTTGGCTAATGATGGATAATGGTTTTGTGGTGCTGATCATTTGTCTGCATGACTCTTCTATTCTGTACTTATTTAAATGCTCTAAGAAACCTATATTCATAGTTTGCTTAAACCATCGGCTAAATGCATTTGGAGACATAAATGTTTTATCTGCTATATCCTTAAGAAATATTTGCTGATGATAATTTTCCTGTATAAATTGAATAACTGTATTCAATCTATCATGAGCTTTCATATCGGATTTATTGTCAGATGGTTTATGTTTGTAATTTATTGAAGAGAGTTGAGTTGTTCTTGCTTGCCAATGCGGTTGAGATATATCTCTAAACAGTTCAAGAAGTGTGAGTAGCTTCTGAAGGGGCGGCATATTTAGCTCTCTTAAGAAATAAGAAATTGCATCTGAGTAAAAGCCCTCAATCAGGATCCCTCTGTCTGCAAGATTGATGGTTTTTATAACTTCTTCAAGTTCCTCAAATTGATAATTTGAAGCTAACAATTCAGGTTTTATTTGAATAAGTAATAGTTTTGCATGGTCAATGCTTCCTTCTACATGGAGATCATGAGGGAGGTTATTGCCAAAAATAAAAAAATCTCCTGGTTTGAAATCCCCTAGGTTGTCACCCACTTGTCTAATCCCGGAGCCCTCAATGATATAAATGATTTCAAGTTCAGGATGATAGTGCCAATAATGACATGAATGATGGAGAGGAGGAAGGGGAGGAAAGCAACAACAATCTTGAACTAT